>DUJX01000123.1 GCA_013329575.1 Halobacteria archaeon
CCTAAGAAAGGGTAATTAACATACGGTTAAAGAAGATTGAAGGAGGGAAACTATGAGTAATGTTAAAAAAATGCCACTAATTATGGCGATAATATTGATAATGTCGGTATTTGCGAGTGCACCGTTATTGATGTCTTCTGCTACGGCGGCAGACAACAAAAACGTAAAAACTTATGAAGTAGGCGAGAAGGTAACGTTTGGAACAACGTTTAATTATGATGTAACGATTACCGGTGTATATGACAAAGTAAACGGATCACGTATTAAAGAATACAAAGCAGAAGTTGCCAAAGGAGACGTATGGGACACGTCTAAGTTAGAACCGGGATACTACCATGTTGTACAGAAAGTTGGTTTTATCCAGAGATTATTTAAAAATTATGACGATTTCTGGGTAGAGTTGACAGGAGCAAAAGAGGTTATTCCACGATATGGAGATGAACCTGCTATTTATGGAGCAAGGGATGAGGCAGGAGCACCAGTAGGCGTGGCTAATGTCCGAGTAGAGAGCATAACTAATGCGATAGAAGGTATGGACGAGTTTGCACTGGGAGACAAGATCATAGTCACGGGAAGCGTGGAAGGAATACCTGACAACACACCGATAAGGTTCTTGCTTAAAGGAACGTACTTAACAGAGATCTCTGATGTACAGCTTGGAGCAGCATCTACGAAGGTTCAGGGTGGACAATTCTCGTTTACCATCGATACATCCAAGAGGGTTGATTTTTTAAGATCTAATCTCTATCCAGATGTTTACACAACGATCGTATATGCTGATCAAGGATTACCTGGATACCAGAAGAGCGACCCGTGCGATATAGTGACGATTAACTTAAAGATGCCAACAGTCAAGTTCGAGCTTGAGAGTAACACTGTAACTACCATCGGAGATATAAGAATAAAAGGTGAGACTACAGGTAACCCAGATTCTGTAATGGTCTGGTTAATAAACGAGTCTGCAAAGACTGCTGCTGTAGTTAAGGTACCAGTCGAGAACAACACGTTTGAAGCAGAACTGAGCGCGAGCGATTTCGCACCGTGGTTCAGCGACAAAGGATTGATAGATCCTAAAGACAAATTTACTCCTGCAACCGATTATGTATTAATGGTCGTTCATCCTGGAGTAAACGGATATGCATACCCATCTTCTGCTGCAGCGCCGGAATATCTGGAAGGTAGCTTGATCACCAATGGTAGATTGATTGCTAGCGATTACACTAAATTTATTGCATCTGTAAAAGATGACGATATAGTTGCCACCCAGCCGCTCAACATAGAGCTTCCGTACATGGAACTGGATGTACCAAACGTAATAGCCGGTGAGGATATAGTCATCAGCGGTACAACAAACTTGGCTAACGAGACGGTTGTATTAGTAGAGATTCCTGCAATGGGACTGATGAAGAATACAAAAGTTGAGAACGGCCAGTTTAAGGTAGCCTTCCCTGATGCTGACATTCCTGCTCCGATCAAGGAGAGAGGTTTAGCCGGAACATACAACGCAACAGCCAGAGACATTGACAATATTGCATATGCACAGGCAGAATTTGATATTCTTCTCGAAGAACCAGTCGCTGAAGAACCAGTTGCTGAAGAGAAACCAGTTGCTGAACAACCAGTTGCTGAAGAAGAGACTCCTGGATTTGGCATTTTCGTAGCAATAGCCGGTTTACTTGCAGTTGCTTATTTAGTGGTCAGAAAAAGATAAACACAAAAAATAAAACATTAAATTAATTTTAATTTTTTATTTTATTTTATTTGATTTATTTTATTTAATAACTCATACTGTTTTTTGATATTCATCTCAATAAGTTTAACAAATATCTCTCTTACTATATCTACATCCAGACCGTTCTTGACGGCCGATTCTTCAACCCTTTTCAGTACGATCTCATTCTGTTTTTCATCATTGATCTCTAAATTATCCATCTTTTTTGCTTTTAGCACTTTTTCAGCAAGGTTAACCCTATCTGCTATCATCTGGATGATCACATCGTCTATCTTCCTGATCTCTTCTCTGACATCCTCTATAGATGGTATATCTTCCTCTTTATTCAATGATCCTCGCCCCCTCGTTGTTAATTTTTGTTGAGATAATCTGTCCGCCGAGTTCTTTCCATTTATCTATCAACTCGGATCCATGATCTTGTTCTATCCATGCAACATAGGCACTTCCTGTCCCGGATAACGTAACACCGTCTATACCGCTGCCGAGGGCAGATAATATAGGACGTTGATCTAAATTCCATACAAATGTATATAAAATACCGTTTAATGTCATAGCCTGCTCAAATTCATCTTTCATTGCCAGATCGTATGCCAATTTTACAAAATAGGAGATAGATCGTGTAGCGTTAACATCTATATCTATTGTATATACCGGTTCGTCAGGGACCAATATCAATACGTCTCTATTTAGAGCAAGTCTCTTGATAATCTTTCTATCATAATTTTCGGTCAGGACGACCCCGCCCATATAAGATGCAGATGCATCATCAAAAGCTCCTGTTATCGTTACTTTCGATAAAAGAGATGCGTTCACCCCCATGTCTATTATGCTTTTATCATCCAACACCACATCGCCTATATATCCGCCTTTTTTTAATGCAGAGATGGTAGCAAGAACGGTCGCATTGGATGCCGCACTACTACTCTTCAGACCCCTCGCCATTGGTATATTGCTCTTGGTCTTGATATATGCACCAAAATCACAATTAAACCTATCAAATACGACTTTTACACAGTTTTTTATAAGCGCAGTATCATCGCGATCCTTCGTTCCGTGAGATACAACCGGCAGGTTTGTAACCTCTTCATGTTCTATCTCTCCGTAGATCCCTTTAAGATCTCTTCCAATCTCCACGGTTGCCTCTGTAAACAGATCTATCGCGAAAGCTCCACCGAATCCCGTCGATATTGCATTTATAATAGTTCCCGCGCCACATGCTCTGGCGACTCCTCTCATCAAAATTATCTCCTTTTAAGAAATTTTTTTATTAATAAAACCGGATAAAAGCATATGGTCTACGATAACGATAGAGACCATGCTCTCCGCGACAGGACATATTCTTGGACAGATGCAAGGATCATGCCTTCCTTTGATTATGATATCCTTCTCTCTCATCTCGGATATATCCACGGTCTTCTGTAATTTGGATATCGACGGAGTCGGTTTGACAACGATTCTGCAGACAATATCGCTGCCTGTTGAAATGCCTCCTAATATCCCCCCAGAATTATTTGATCTTGTCTTTATATCCCCGTCTTCTATAAAAAATTCATCATTTACCATACTTCCTAATTTATCCTTATAATCGAATCCTAAACCGATCTCAACACCTTTAACGGCACCTATGCTCATCAAAGATTTTGCCAGATCGGCGTCTAATTTATCAAATACAGGCTCACCTAATCCAGGAGGTACACCCTTACATATTATCTCTACAC
>DUJX01000022.1 GCA_013329575.1 Halobacteria archaeon
AAACGTCTTAAATAATCCTTTATATTGAGTTTTAGTATTAAAAGAGGTATTATTAAAATCAATACGGCAAAAATAGGTAGAATCACCAGATTATCCATTAAAATGACGGCTATCAATGAAGACAAGGCAATTATGAGTTTTATACGTGCATCTATCTTCCATGAAAACTTTCCTTCTGGTATCTCTACATTGAGCGGCGATATAATACCCTCTGCCAATTTATTTCTCATATTTCGTCTCTGTTTACTCTTTTTTAATCTTTAAAAGCCTTATATGATGGCCTAGTATCAAAAAGATAAAAAATCCGAGAGTAGTGCCTATGCCACATAATGGGTCGCCTGCAAGCCATTCAAACATGTTAACACCTCTTTTATTCTTTAATTTTATCTCTTTTATCTTTATTATTAAATAAATCCGTCCAGAAATATCCTACTATGAACCCTGCGATGATACCAACGATCGTATATGTTATCTCTTCTCCGATAAGGTTACTAGCAGTAGGAACTACCGATATTGGCTCTTTATCTGTCTGTTCTGTGATTATTTCGGATACTATCTCATCAGATCCTTTCATCTCGTATTCTGATCCAATATAAGATAATATTGTAATAGCAAGGACTATAACTACCATTAAAACCAATGAAACCTTTGTAAACTTGTCTAATATCATTTTAATCACGTTTATGATAATTATGATAAAAATAAAGTAAATCTGGCTTATTTTTATAAATATACTCTACGATACCAGCAGTAAATATGAATTCAGCAATGGCCAGAGGCAACTGTGTAGGGATGTAACCTGCCGAATAGATCAGCCAGTGCGACAAGACGGAGGTCGGATTTAAGGATAATGCGAGTTGAAACGCCGTCGTTAGATATACTAATATGCTACCGATAAATGCCGAGATGCCTGCCGATGTCCATACGGGTAATTTTAGTCTCTTAAACAACAAAAACAATAAATATGCGCTAAATGGTCCGACAATGCCCATAGAGACGGTATTTGCACCCAAAGTCGTCAATCCACCATGGCCTATAAATGCTTGAATTATCAATATAATAAATGTAATAACCACGCTTGCAAACGGACCGATTATTATAGAAGCCATCGGAGTCCCGACAGGATGGGAAGATGATCCAGTTACCGGTACTGGTATATGCCAGACAGAGATCACGAAGACGGCAGCACCCATAAGTGCCAAGATTGGCATGTATGATCTCTCATTCTCCTTATCCATCTTTCTTATGCGATTTATACCGATTACAAGAAATATTATCGCTATTATAAACCAGATTAGGCACCATACAGGTGTTAATATCCCATCAGATATATGCATATCTACTAAAGTTTTTTTTAAATATATAAAAATCTTTTGTTTTTAAAATTTAATAATTTTGATACAGGGTGAAAAAAGAATATCTATAAATAAAGAGATACATCTTTATTAACTGTTTTATATAGGAGGAGTAAAATGAGTGGGCTTATCAAAACGAGAGAGGTTATTGAGGCTGCAGTATCCATCGAAGAAAATGGTTATGCGTTTTATAAATCTGTTGAAGGGGCAATAGATGATAAGGATGTAAAAGATGTCTTCTCTTTCTTGGCAGGAGAAGAAAATAGGCATATCGTTGCTTTTAAGAAGATATATGAATGGATAGATGATCAGGAAGATACGATAATCGATGACGAGGATAGCAGCAATTATATAAAAGCATTGGCAGAAAAAAATGTTTTTACTAAGAAAGATGCGGCTAATGATATGGTAAAAAACATTAAAACACCTTTTGATGCGATTAATTTGGCTTTAAATTTTGAACGAGATTCCATATTATTTTTTAATGAGATAAAAAGTTTTGTTTCACAGGATAATCAGGATCTAATCAATAAATTGATCAAAGAAGAGCATGATCATATAGTCAAGTTACACAATTTAGAGAACCAGCTAAAAAAGTAGATGGTATATGATATGGATGAGAATCTTGTAGATGTGGTAAGACAGAGAGCGAGAAAAAATTTTAGCAAAGGTTATAATTGCGCCGAATCTGTATTTGAATCTGTGATCTGTTCTATAGATACGGGTCTGCCTATGGACGTATTAAAACTAGCAACCGGCTTTGGTGGTGGAGTAGGACTATACGGAGACACATGTGGTGCGATAACCGGTGCTGTTATGGCTGTTGGTGCCGTTCACGGTAGAAGCAGACTACCAGAAGGCGAAGGGAAAGAGGCAACTCAAAAGGCTAAGGAACAATTATACGGCAGACCAGGCCTATACAGGATATTTAACCAAATTCCAAACAGAATAAACGATAAATATGGTAACACGCTCTGTCGCGAACTTACAAAGCAATGGAAGGATAACTGGCTTTGCAGAGAACACGCGCTTCACTGTCGGGATATCATCACGGATGCAGCAGGTATTGCTGCCGAGCTTATTCTGTCGGATAAAGACATAGTCGCGTCTAAACCTTTTGGAAGAAATGTAGAAAATTTAAAAGATTGATCTTTGATCTTATTATTTATTTGATATTTAATCTTTTATTTTAGATTTTGTTTTTATTATCTGATTTAGGCGGATATCTATTTTATTACCCTATAATATAAGTATAACTAAAAATATTTATAAGTGAGGATATATCATAGTTAATTGGAGGTATTTATATGAAATATGGAGACGTGTTAAAAGGAAAAGAGGCAGAAGGAAGAGAGAAACATGTGCCAGTAATAGAGATAGAGAAAGATGGTGACGGAAAGAAGATCGTAAAGGTAACGGTGGGTAAAGAGGTACCTCATCCTAACACGGTTGAACATCATATATGCTGGATAGAACTATTTGGTGTGAAGAAA
Organism: Halobacteria archaeon; assembly: GCA_013329575.1. Taxonomy (GTDB): domain Archaea; phylum Halobacteriota; class Methanoliparia; order Methanoliparales; family Methanoliparaceae; genus Methanoliparum; species Methanoliparum sp8915u. Next base: position 2,849 of record DUJX01000022.1, read on the forward strand.
GAGAATAATCAGGTTGTTGAATTGGGCAAGGCAAATTTTGGACCGACGTTTACGGATCCGACCGCGACTTTTAAGACATCTTTGGATGGGATCAAAACATTAATTGCCTTGGACTACTGTAACATCCACGGAGTCTGGGAAAACTCGTTGGATATCTGAATATCTTAACATTTTTACATTTTTATTAATATTTTTGTATTGTTTTTTTGTATTATATAACTTAAAACGGATTAAAAGAGCTGATAAATATGTTTAGTGAGATCCCAACTGATTTAGAAAAATTGAATAAAGACGAGAGAGACAAAGAGATAGTACGCATGGGTATTATTGCGGAACTCGATGCGATCAATCTTTATGAGCAACTCGCCGCAATGACCAATGATACAGATATTAAAAAAATTTTTTTAGATGTTGCAAATGAGGAGAAGACCCATTTTGGTGAATTCTTGACTCTCCTCATGAAGAAAGATAAAGATCAGGTAAAAGAGTTGGATAAAGGTAAAAAAGAAGTAGAAGAATTGATTTAATTATAAACGGAGGTAAAAATGCTTAATGAAAAAATAATCAATGCTTTAAATGGACAATTGAATAAAGAGCTTTATTCTGCATATCTGTATCTATCTATGTCGGCAAATAGCACGTTTATCGGATTAAAAGGATTCGCAAACTGGTTTATGGTTCAATATCAGGAAGAGATGGTCCATGCAATGAAGATATACACTTATATAAACGATCAAGGAGCGAAGGTCAAACTTAAGAGCGTCGAAGAACCGCCATCCGATTTTGAGTCCCCGTTGGATATGTTTGAGAAGACGTTGGAGCATGAAAAATTTATAACTAAGTCTATAAACGAACTGGCAGATCTTGTACTCGGAGAGAAGGATCACGCTACTTATATGTTCCTTCAATGGTTCATTAACGAACAGATAGAGGAAGAATCCAATGATGTTGATATCATAAACAAATTGAGACTTATCGGTAACGATGGCAACGGATTGTTGATGCTCGACAAAGAACTTGCGTTAAGGGTTTTTGTCCCACCAGCACAGACACAACAGGCCGGATCAACCGGCGGAACCGCTCCGTAATCATGAATCATAATTATGAAAAATTATATACCATATATAAAAAATAAAAAACTGAATAACTTTTTATGACAGGATGAGTTACCAAATGAATAATAAAGCGTTGTATAAAATAAGTTATGGGTTATATGTCGTTACATCAAAAAAAGGTAAAAAATTAAACGGGCAGATTGCAAATACCGCAATTCAGGTTACATCCGACCCTGTGCAGGTGGCTGTGGTTATAAACAAGAACAACCTGACCCATGAGTTTATTAAAAACAGTAAAGTTTTTGCTGTATCTGTTCTTTCAAAAATAACACCGATGACGTTTATAGGTCAGTTTGGGTTTAAATCTGGTAAAGATACAGCGAATAAATTTGAAAATGTCGAGTATAAGATAGGTAAGACAGGTGCACCTATTGTATTGGATAACTCGATAGCGTATTTAGAAGCAGAGTTGGTCAACAGTTTAGATGTCGGTACTCATACCATATTTGTTGGAAAAGTGGTGGACGCAGAAGTGATAGACGATAACGAAGAACCTATGACTTATGCGTATTATCACGAGGTAAAGAAGGGTAAATCGCCCAAAAATGCACCGACTTATATGGAAGAAAAGAAAGAGAAAGAGACAAAGAAGGAGGATAAAAAAATGGATAAATATAGATGCAGCGTATGCGGGTATCTTTATAATCCTGCAAAAGGAGATCCTGACTCAGGAATCGATCCTGGAACACCTTTTGAAGATTTGCCGGATGATTGGACATGTCCTGTGTGTGGAGCAAGTAAAGATCAATTTGTGAAGGAGGCTTGAATAGAATGGCATTGCCGAGAGAGATTACCGAAAATGTATATTGGGTGGGTGCGATCGATTGGAATAGTAGATTATTTGATGCTCTTATTCCTCTTCCAAACGGAACGAGTTACAACTCGTACCTCATTAAGGGTAGCGAGAAGGTTGCGTTGATCGATACGGTAGATCCGACGATGAACGATGTTCTGATAAAGAATATTGGAGAATTAGGGATAGATAGGATCGATTATGTTATTGCAAACCATGCAGAACAAGATCATTCAGGCACTTTGCCGCGTGTTTTAGAGTTGTTTCCGGATGCAAAGGTCCTTACCAATCCAAAATGTAAAGATTTACTGATAAATCTACTTCTAATTCCTGATAAAAAGATCGAAGTGGTCAAAGACGGCGAAGAGGTCTCTCTCGGTGATAAGACGCTCAGATTCATCTATGCACCCTGGGTTCACTGGCCCGATACGATGTTCACGTATCTAATAGAGGATAAAATCTTATTTACATGCGATTTTTTAGGTTCTCATCTGGCTACGAGCGATCTTTTTGTTGAGGATAACGACCGGATATACGAGCCTGCAAAGAGGTATTATGCGGAGATCATGATGCCTTTTAGAACCCCGCATGTTCAGAAGAATCTTGAAAAAATAAGAAAGATTGACGTAGAGATGATCGCGGCGAGTCACGGTCCCATATACAATGATCCATCTTATATCTTGGATTTATACGAATATTGGGCATCGGATGATGTAGAAAACGAGGTTATCATTCCATATATATCGATGCACGGCAGTACCGAGACGATGGTAAGATATTTGACGGATTGTTTGATCAATCGAGGCATATCTGTAAAGGTATTCAATTTGAACAAGACCGATATTGGAGATTTGGCGATGGCTGTTGTAGATGCTGCTACTATTGTTGTTGGTGCTCCTATGACCTTGGCAAATCCGCATCCTAATGCGATAGGACCGGTTATTCTTTTAAATGCATTGAGACCAAAGACAAAGTTTGTATCGCTTATTGGTTCTTACGGATGGGGCGGCCGGTTGGTTGAGACGGTGAAAGGATTGCTTTCTAATCTGAATGCCGAGTTTATAGAGCCTGTTGTGGCAAAAGGGTATCCAAAAGAGGAAGATTTCAAAGAGTTGGATAGGCTTGCTGACGACATCCTTAAAAGGCATAAGGAAATGATCAAAAAACATTAAAAAATTATCTAATATATATTTTATTTTAAAGAATTTTTATTTATTATGATTTCAATCTTTGATTTATTAAAAGGAGGAGAATTAATTGAATTTTGATGTCAGCGAGGTTTATCAATTTGCAATAGGGATAGAAGAGAACGGAGAGATATTTTATAGAAGATTATCGGAAGAACTTGATGATGAAAACGTCAAAAAGTTTTTTAATAAACTTGCTAACGATGAAAAGAGCCATAAGAGAAAATTCGAATCGATGCTTTCTAAAATTAAAGAATATAAGCCATCGGATATATACCCTGACGAATACTTTGCATATCTTCGTGCATATATGAAAGATACAGTATTTCCAAGCAAGATCAGCAAAGAAACATTAAAAGAGGTTGGAAATCTTATAAATGCTGTTAATTATTCAATGGATCGGGAATTAGACTCAATATTTTATTATACTGGGATAAAGAACGTTATTCCGGAAGATCAGAAAAATTTAATCGACGATATTATATCTGAAGAAAAAAAACATTTTTCAAGACTATCCAGTTTCTTAAAAGATCTTGAATAATATTCCCTCGCCGAAGGGTAAAAGATTAATGTAGGCTTTCCATAATATCTTCGAATTATACTTATTTTGCATATATTTATATATTCTAAAACTAATAAAAAATCATATGAATAAAGATGATAAAGATACTAAATTTTTAACAACAAATCAAGGCAGACCTGTAGCAAACGATCAAAATTCGCAGACAGTCGGTGAGCGTGGCCCGGTCTTACTCCAAGATTATCATCTCATAGAAAAACTTGCCCATTTTGACAGAGAAAGAATCCCTGAACGGGTAGTTCATGCGAGAGGCGCGGGAGCGCATGGTTTTTTTGAATCATATGGCAGTGCTGGCCGGTATACCATTGCTAAATTTCTCCAAGATAAAGAAAAACGTACTCCTGTATTCGTAAGATTTTCAACAGTGATACATTCCAAAGGATCGCCGGAAACCGTCAGGGATCCGAGAGGATTTGCGGTAAAATTTTATACAGAGGACGGAAATTACGATATCGTCGGTAACAACCTTCCTGTATTCTTTATAAGAGATGCGATAAAGTTTCCTGACGTAATTCATTCTTTAAAACCAGATCCAGTCACAAATTTACAAGACCCTAAAAGATACTGGGATTTTTTTTCAAAAACACCCGAAGCTACAAACATGATTACGTATCTTTGGTCAGATCTCGGTATTCCAAGAGATTACAGACATATGAACGGATTTGGAGTTAATACGTTTGTATGGGTGGATCATGATGGCGAAAGAAGATATGTCAAGTATCATTGGATTTCTAAACAAGGTGTAGAGTGTTTAACGCGAAAGGATGCAGAAGAGATTGGTGGAAAAGATTTTAATCATGCGACTAGAGATCTATATAACGCGATTGTACGAGGAGAGTATCCTGAATGGGAGCTCTGCGTACAGTTGATGGATCCGGATGTTGAAACAGAACTGGAGTTTGATCCGCTTGACGATACTAAGATCTGGCCTGAAGAAGATTTCCCGCTTATGCCAATTGGAAAGATGGTCTTAAACCGCAATCCTGAAAACTTCTTTGCAGAGGTTGAACAGTCTGCGTTTGCTCCTGCCGCGATGGTACCTGGTATAGAACCGTCTGCGGACAAGATGTTACAAGGTCGGTTGTTTGCTTATCCTGATACCCAACGGCACAGGATTGGTCCTAATTATTTAAAAATCCCGATAAACCGACCCATTGTAGAGGTTAAAAATAACCTGAGGGATGGTAATATGACTATCGATAAACAGCAGGGTAGTATCAACTACGGACCAAGCAATTATCCTGATGCGTTAAAAGAGGCAAGATCTTATCCCGAGTCTAAAACATGTATAAAAGGAGAAATTACCCGTCAAAATATCAGTAAGACCAACGATTTTTATCAAGCAGGAGCGCTTTACCGTGGCATGTCTAAGAAAGACCGAGATCATCTGATAGATAACATAATCGTTGAATTGAGAGATGTGGATGATAAGATACGAAAGATAATGGTATCTTATTTTACCAGCGCAGATAATGAGTACGGAGAACGCGTTGCAAGCGGGTTATGATAAAAATCTAAACTATTTATTTCATTTATTTATCCAATACTATCTCTCCAAAAAGGGTTTTATTTTCTTATTATTCTAATTTTATTATCTCATATTTTTAGATTATAGGGAAAATAATATATATTAGAGTATTCCATAAACTTTAAAAGTATTTAAAATTTTTATTTTGTAAAAATGGAGACAGGATGGATTTATCTAATAATAGCAGGATCATTTGAGGGCGCATTTGCGTTTTTCTTAAAATTATCAAACAATTTTAGAAATTTTGTCCCGTCAGTGTTATTTTTTATATTTTATATCCTTTCTGCCTATTTATTGTCAAAGGCAATACAGCAAATACCACTCGGTACCGCATATGCGGTTTGGACTGGAATTGGTGCATTTTTAACGATTATAATAGGCATATTAATCTTTAACGAGCCGACAAACTTTTTGCGATTCTTCTTCCTAACAACTTTGATCGTGTCTATCATCGGGCTTAACCTTGTATAGTCTAGATATCATTTTTTAAAAAACTATCTTTATTAATGTGTGATATATAACTTGTAGAATGGTCTAAATGAGAAAAGATATACTATCTAATAGGGTCAATAGCATCGAGGATTCGGCAACGCTACGGCTTAATGATATCTCAGAACAGCTGAGAAGCAAAGGTGCAGATATAATCAATTTGAGTGTTGGAGAACCAGATTTTGATACTCCTGCGTTCATAAGGGATGCCGCTAAAAAGGCGTTAGACGATGGCGATACACATTATACTCCAAGCGCGGGCAAACCACGTTTAAGAAAGATTATTGCAGAGAAGTTAAAGAATGAGAATAAGATAGACACTTCTTCGGGAAATATAATAGTCTCTGCTGGCGCTAAACATCTTGTCTATATGACGGTAAACTCTTTAATAAACGAGGGTGATGAGGTTATACTCCTGTCTCCGGCATGGGTCACTTATGAGGCATGTGTGAAGATCTCCGGTGGTCGTATAAACTGGATCATGACGAGCGCTGATGACCAGTTTCAGCCCACCAACATCCAAGATATGATTGGTAAAAAGACGAAGTTATTGATTTTAAACTCTCCAAATAATCCTTCTGGTGCAGTTTATTCAAAAGATACGCTTAAAATGATTGCAGATCTTGCGATAGATTATGATTTTTTTGTTTTATCCGACGAGATTTACGAGAAGATAATCTATGATTCAGAACACGTAAGTATTGCCTCTTTCGACCAGATGGCGGATAGGACGATCACTGTTAACGGGCTATCAAAGTCCTATGCTATGACAGGATGGAGGATCGGATATGCTTCTGCGCCAAAAGAGATATTTGACGGGATGCTCAAGATACAACAGCATTCGGTAAGCTGTGCTCCATCTTTTGTTCAAGAGGCTGCGATAAGTGCGATAAGCGGTCATCAAGAATGTGTAAACGAGATGGTAGCAGAGTTCAAGAGGAGGAGAGATTTTCTCGTCGATGGATTGAATTCTCTCGGTATGAGATGTCTATTACCTAAAGGAGCGTTTTATCTTTTTGTTGATGTATCCGATTTTGCAAAAGATGCAAACGAGTTCTCTGAGAAGATGCTCAAGGAAGGGTATCTGGCAATGACGCCAGGTGATGCGTTTGGTCCCGGTTTTGAGAATTATATAAGAATATCCTATGCGGTACCCATTGAGAGGTTAAAAGTGGCGGTTAAGCGGATAGAAAATATTATTGTTTAGTAGTTAGATTTAAAAAACGTTTATATAAATCTTGAGTTTATATGTATCTATCATGAATGAAATTATTCCGTCTGTTATGGACGAGGTTGTTCATGTATCGACCATGACTCCAAGTATCTTGGCGTCGTCGGTCATCTCTCTTGCAATAGATATTGTCTTGATCTGCCTTGCTATTTTTATAGTAAGGATTGTTGTCAAAGAGGGATTGGAGACGATCGGGTACAGGTTTACGTTGCAATCATCCAATAAGGCGTTTAAGTATTTTTTTGTTTTTATCGTACTTATCGCAGCTTTTTTAGGAATAGTTGCTATATTGGATTTGATAGGGAAGATCACCGGTACATCAGTATCTTTGCTTTTGCTGATAGATTCTATATTGGATTCTTTGATAGGAATATCTGTTTTTGGTATTCTAATAACCCTNNTACTTTATTATCTTATAAAGCCACCACGAGCGTGATATGATGGATATATCCAAGATGATCGAATCGTTAAAGAAGGTAAGAAATGTTGTTGATATCGCTGTAATTAGTGATAAAGGTGCTTATCTCGATGGTACGGTCAAACAAAATGTTGAGAAAAGAATGGTCTTTGCAGGAACGGCAGCTCTTTTTAAGACTGCATTAAGAATTTCTTTAGTTTTAAATGGCGGTATAACAAAGTGGATAACGATTAAAGATTCAAATGGTTACACGATAGCTAGGAAAATAGAAGAGGATAAGATATTGATCTTTACGGCAAATGCATCCGCAGATCTATCTTATATACTCAAAGAGAGCGATAGAATATTGATGACATAAGATACTGCATAAGTTAAATGTTAAATAACAAAAAGTGTAAAAAGTTTTAAATAATAAAAATCAAAAACCTTCATATATAGGTTTCATTATATCTATATACTAAATATAACCAAAAAGGAGTAATAATGAGAAAAATAAAATTTTTTGTAGGATTATCTTTGCTGATCGTTATTTTGTCGTTTGTAATTCCTATATTCTCGGTTTATGCAACTGCTGCGGCACCTAACGATGAAGAGGCAGCAGTATCGATCCAGATGTATGGCGAACTCTCCGGAGAAAGTGCTGATTTTTACAATCTCGGCCAGTTGAATAACGGTAATACGATTATGGTCATGCTGTATAGGGCGATCGGTGTTCAGGAAGGAGGCACACCAACGACGGTACAGCTAACTGTTTCGCTCATCGATGCAAAAAACAACAATGTAATCGGGTCTTACACAATATCAGGCGGAGAGACTGCACATTTTATTA
>DUJX01000010.1 GCA_013329575.1 Halobacteria archaeon
TGCTAAAAGATCGCTCGGTATATTGGTGTATCCCCATATGATCGTATATTTAATCTTGTTGTTCTCTCACACCGCTTTATAAAACTTTCCAATGTATTAATAACCCACCATCTATCTCATCAAACTCGATCAGTCTCAATTTAGGAAATTCTGATACAAAACCATCGCCATCGACTGGTGTTGGAGAATCTCTCCCGCCAATGATCGTAGGACTTATAAAATAGTATAACTCGTCTACCAGATTGGCATTGATCAGTCCCCAGGCCAATTCTCCCCCGCCCTCGACCATAATCCGTCTTATTCCTCTATTATACAGTATTTTCATCAGCTCTACCAGATCAACTTTATCTATTCCAGCCTTTATTACATCTGCATACCTACTTAGGATCTTAATCTTTTCATCATCGGCAGACATGCTCGTTGCGATTATACGTTCTCCTTCTCCCTTTTTTAGTACATCCGAATTTAGAGGAATTCTGCATCTGCCATCTATCACTATTCTAATAGGATTTTCCATCAGCCCTTCGTCCCTTCTTTCTCTCTTTAACTCATCTGATTTTATCGTCAGACTCGGATTGTCCGATATAATCGTACCGATGCCTACCATTATCGCATCCACAGAGTTTTTGAGCCGATCCACTCGCTCGAAATCTTCTTTGCCAGATAACTTAATCTGTTTTTTTAACTTGTTGGATATCTTTCCATCTGCGCTCATCGCCATATTTATTAGCACGAATGGTCTCATTTTAGCCTTAAATCTTTAAACCAAGTATCAACCATGTATTAATCTAAAATTAAAAATTTTCAAAGGCTTGAATTGTTTGATGTTGGCAAATTTTTGGTTTATCCTTGTTTTAATCCTTTAAATTATCTTGCTCCTCTTCCTTATCTACCTCTTCATCCATCAACGGCCTATCCATCTCAGCCTCTGCTATCTTGTCCAGAATGAAATATTTCTCTACATAGGCTTTTAATTCTTTATCAGAGATGCACGAAACGCGTTTGCCCTCGTCGTATAGTCTCTTTATCTCATTAGCAATTATTTTTACTCTGGGGTCGTCTTTCTTTACGACTACATCTGTATCTAATAAATCTTTTAATGTCTCTTCTACTTTTGCTCGTACAACCTCTCTTCCTGACGTGCTTCCTATCAAGATCCTTCTCTCTCCTCCCACCAATTCAGGAGGATAAGGCTCGTATGTAATAGGGTTTTTCAATACACCGGCAGTATGAATACCACTCTCGTGAGCAAAGACGTTCCGTCCGACGATGGCTTTGTTTGGAGGGACTCTGATACCGATCTCTCTCTGCATATATCGGGCAAATTCTACCAATTTTGAAAGATTATAATTGTTTTCGTAATCTTCAATTCTTGTTGCGAGGAATAACATAACCTTTTCTAGCTCTGCATTTCCTGCTCGTTCTCCAATGCCTAAGAAGGTTAGGTTACTCCATTGTGCACCGTAAAAGTATCCAATAATACTATTTATAACAGCCATGCCAAAATCGTCATGCATATGTGTCTCTATCTCTTTAACACCGAGATCTTTAAGTTTTAATATGATTTTAGGTATGCTAACAGGTAAAGGGCTCTCTTCGTACGGCAACCCAACACCGACCGTATCACATATCCTTATTATCGCATCGGGTGCAATATCTATTATATCTTTTACAAGCGGATATACAAACCCGTCCAAGTCTGATCTTGTCATATCTTCCAGATGGCATCTCGGCTTTAATCCATGATCGACCGCATACTGTAATGCATTAAGGTATTTTTCTCGTGCATCATCTCGGGATATCTCCAATTTATAATTTAGATGGATATCCGATACAGACATCAGTATACCCACCTCTTTTATCTGATCAAAGTTCAATGCTAAATCTATATCTTCGGGATTTGCTCTTGTCCATCCTGTTATCTCGGTTATCCCCTTACTTCTGTTTAGCATCGTTTTAGCAGCTATCTTATCCTTTTTAGAATAAAGAAAGATTTCAGTCTTTTCTACACCCAACTCTTCGAGATACTCAAATACCTTTATCGATTGAGGAAGCTTTATTACGACGCCGGGCATCTGAGACCCGTCTCTTAATGTGCTATCGCTGATCTTTGCATTAAAATTTTCTGGTTTTTTTATTTTTGGTATCTTCAAATCTGTCTCTACCATTCTCAGATCACATCCTTGTCTTATTTATGATTATATTATTTAATTAAAACAAACTAAATACAATAGAGATCTATGCTCTGTACGAATACGAATAGGCTAAATCCATTTTTATTTATTACTCCTCTTTTAATCGCAATGTTTAATTAAGAGACGTTTGTGACGTTGGTATCATCCTACTCTATAGCACTATCGTAATTGTTTCTATGTTTCGGCCAAAATTTTTATTTAGAATAATTTTTTATATTTTTGTAAACTCCTATTTAAATCCCTATCAATGAATGCTCTTTTTAAAACTATCTATTGTTATATCAAATAATGTTTATACCAAAAAGCATGTTTTTTTATCGTATTTATATTTTTATCAAAAGATGTTAAATAAGCACTATTATTAATTATATATCTTACCTGAACACACCCAACATTAATTTTATTAGTAAGTTAGTATCACTATCGATATCAGGAGAGAGAATAACCCGATGAAGCAATTTGATGATTTATTCAATGAGTTATCTATTCTTTATAGGAAAAATCCTTTTGGATGGAGAATATCTATAAAAAAAGAGCCGAGATTTGGTAATATTTTTATAACCAATTCTAAAAATGTTTGGCAGATCAAGTTAGATAGTATATACAAAGCAAATCCGATCGGATTAGGGAGTAATATTGGAGATTACTCCGAAAATAAAAATTTATTCGATATAAAAACGCCATACTATGGATTGAGATCTATAAAAAACGAAGATGTTCGAAATATGCTTATAAACAACGATATGTCCTATGCTAAACGATTGATCGATGAGATACTAAATAGGCCTGTTGTTGATAATATCGATAAGATGCGAGATAATGACGAAAACTACGGGTTTTTAAGTGGCCCGATACATTTTAGCCAAGAACCGGACAAAAGTTTTCTATCCAAGAATCAAAAAAAACTCGATAAAGAATTAAACGATAGTCTGGATAAATTATTATTCAGAAAAGGATACGATATAGAATATATATGATCATAATAGGATCGGTCGAATCGATCATATCACATTTTTATTTTTTAGTTTAGTTATAATTTAGTTATTCATCTATTTTAAATTCTCATTCAGGAATTTTATTATATCATCGGCGGTCTCTTTATCTAAGATACAATGATCGCCATCGTAATATAAAAATTCGATATTTTTGTTATCCGTCTCGTCTTTTAATTCTATTAACAATTTATTTTGGAGCATCACTACATCATCGATGGATACTATCTGATCTTCGGTACCCGAAACGATCAAGACCGGGCGAGGGTATATTTCTTTAATATAACTATATACATCATACTCTTCCAGATCATTGAATAAATATTCTAAATCTGCAGGAGAAACCTTTGGATTTTTAGATATAGCAACCCCTTCGGTGCTGCAAGATACTATTTGATTATCATGTAAATAAAACGAGATCAGGCATAGATCAGCAGGACAGGCTTTGGGTGCCCTTAAAAATTTAAAAGGTTTTAAACAAGTCAAAAAAGGATTATTAGGTGATAAAATTAATGGAAGATACTCTTTACCTGTGTTTACAACCGAGTTAAGATTTTCTGGGAGATTTTGTTGATTATTCATCCAATTTATCGGGGTATCATATATGTTTATAATAGGGCATATTGCTATGCACGTTTTTATTCTGTCATCCTCGGCAGCTGCCCGTATGGCTATAGATCCGCCAAGAGAAAAACCGACAATTCCGATCTTATCCTTTATGACATCATCCTGCTCCTCCAAAAAATCGATAGCATCAGATATATCCTCTGTTGCAGTATCAAATGTAAAAAACCCATCGGTTGCGTCATAACCTCTAAATTCTATCATTAAAACTGCATAACCCTCTTTACATATAGTCTCTGGATTGATATATCTCCGTTCAGGCCATTTATCGTAATCGTAATATCTGTATCTTTCTATCGATGTATCTTTTCCGTTACAAAATATTATTGCAGGTGCCGGTACTTTATCCGGAATGTACAGGACCCCTTTTATCTTATTATCACCGAATGTTACTTCTTTTATATCTTTTATGGTATAAATGAACTCTTTGGATGGAGAAGATTTATCGTTCGGATAATAGGATGCCTCGTCTATNNCATTATATTTAGATATACGATCACTGGTAAGCCTCGGGGGGGATTTGAACCCCCGACTTCGTCCTTACCAAGGACGCGCTCTACCTGCTGAGCCACCGAGGCGTGTTTTTCTCCTTTTTTCTTATTAGTACCGTTCTAAAACTATTGTTATAATATCTCCCGCATCCAATACATGAGATAATCCTACCTTCTGGTTATCGTATTTAACAGAACTTCCTATCACTTTTGCATATTTAAATTTTTTAACAAAATCTCTATGTATCTTCTTGCATACATCTTCTACCGTTGATCCTCGCTTAATTATCATAGGTTCGTTGTAATCTATCTCTGATCCTTTTTTCTTCATATAAATCGGTATCAGATCAAGCTTTTCGAATATCTTCTCTTTAAGGAGATCTAAATGTATATCTTTCTCGGCAGATATCTCCAGCATATCATTCTTTTCTCTCTCTTTCAACTCTTTGTATATCTTACTCTCTTCATCGATTAAGTCTATCTTGTTAATAACTTTTATGCATTTTATATACGTTCTATTACTGTGCAACGCATCTATAAAACTATTTATATCTAATTTTTCCCTGATGATTATCTCTGCGTTATGTATCTTGTATTCTTTAAGAATCTCTTTGAATACATCCTCGCTTATATCCTGTTCTACCGTGGAATTAATCTTTATACCACCGGTTAATCTTTTTTTGATAGATACGTCGGGTTTTGTCTGATTTAACCGTATTCCAACATTATAAAGTTCTTCCTCTATCTCTTCAAAGGTGTTCAGATTGTATGGATCTGTCATCATTATAATAAGATCCGATGCTCTTATGTAAGAGGCTACTGTTCTTCCCATCCCTCTCAAATCTTTTATAAGCCCTGGCACGTCTAATATCTGGATTTTTGCACCTTTATATCTTAATATGCTCGAGATTACATCGACCGTGGTAAAATCGTATGCACCTACTTCGGAGTCCGAATATGTCAATTTATTGAAGAGGGTGGACTTTCCAACTGAAGGCGGTCCTACTAATATTACAGTTGCATCTCCGACTTTACTGACAGTCTCCTTTTTAGGTCCTCCAGAAGACGATCTTTTCTCAGATTCCTCACGTAATCGAGCTAATTTTGCTTTTAATCGTCCAATATGATGCTCTGTAGCTTTATTATATGGTGTATCTCTTAATTCTTTAACTATCTCCTCTATCTGGTCATCTATCTTCATTCATCTTTCCTCTCAAATATCGCGTATTATTTGCCATTTACTTTATAATCTTTATAAGCATTATATACAATATTGTTTCTCCTATACGTTAACCGATTTGATACTAGTAGGTTCCAATATATTTTGATTAATAATCTTAAACCAAATGGTTTTTTATTTAACGCATTAAAAAATCTCGTTTCTTAAATATTTTTTATATCATCTTTTTTAGATTAAGCCCTGCACAAATTTTTTGAAAAAATTAATGGCATTTTGCAGATAAAAGAAAATCTTACGAGACAAAATTTGGATAATTTTTTGATTTTTATCTTTATTTTATCAAATCTTTGACGAATTACAGATCGATTTAAACGCTAAATTTTGCATGATATTATCCTTCTAAAACAACTGCTGTCCCGCTTGCGCTTACCATTAGCATACTCTCCCCGACTGTCTCATAATCTAGATCAACTCCTACAATAGCGTTTGCTCCGATACTCTTTGCTTCTTCTATCATATCGTTTATCGCCATCTCTTTAGCCTTTTTCAGTACTTTTTCGTACGATCTTGCTCTTCCACCGACTATATCTCTTATCCCTGCAAACAAGTCTTTAAACACGTTCGCGCCTATTATAGCCTCTCCGTCTACAAGGCCTAAATAATCTGCAATCTTCCTTCCATCCAACGTCGATGTTGTTGATACTAACATTCTATATTACCTCCATTTATTATTTAAACCATTTAAATAAATTTAACCACTAACGAATTTATCGTTTTGGATAAAATCATATAAAAAGATAATAAACTAAGGTATCTATAATCGTAAGTGGGATTCCAACCTTTGCAAAATCAACGAAGGTTAAAGTCTCTTTCTTCTTTTCTGCGTTCTGAATAATGATAATATTAGATGCTGCTCCCAATATGAGCATATTGCCTGCTATTGTGCTTCCTGCCGCAAGAGCCATTATCTCTCTTATCGAGGCGCCGGTATCTGTCAATAACGGCAGGTAGAAAGCAACCAACGGCACATTGGAGATTAGCTGCGAGAGAAGTACGCTTATCGTAAAGATTATCGGAATAGATGTGATATCGAGGTTAAAATTGGTTATGATATCTTGAAAAAATCCAGTGTTCCAGACGCTCTGCATTAAGACGAACATCGCGGCAAAGAAGATGAGCGTATGCCAATCTATATTCTTGATTATCTTCCGCCGCTTATTGCTGATCAGTACTGGTATTGCACCGATCAAGGCTATATATGTCAGTCTAAAATCAAGGCCAATATTTAAAAATGTCATTGCTATCTTGGTTATAATCAAGATTACTATTATGCTTATGGAGATTTTACACAACATAGCAAGTTTTTTATCGTTCACCATGTCTGGAGGATCGAATGTGAGTTTTTTTCCAATAAACGCATCGCGATAGAATATTTTCAATAAAAGATACGCCAGAAACAGACTTATGACTGTAGGTATAGCCAGATGTTTAAAAAACGCAATGAAAGGATCTTTAATGGTAATTGCAACCAATAAATTTTGTGGATTTCCTATTGGGCTCATAACACTGCCTGTCGTAACAGCAAATGCGAGTGTAAGGAGCAACAGTTTTGGAGGAAGATTATACTGCTTGGCAAGAAGCAAGGCGATCGGCGTTCCTATTATTGCCATAGTATCATTCATCAATACCATGGATAAGATGCCAAACCCAAACAAAAGAATTAAAATAAGTTGATCCACCGTTTTGGCTTTTCCGAATAGTTTATATGATATATGTGATAAGTATCCGCTCTCCTCCAACGCCACGCCAACCGCAAACATGCCAAACAGGAATAAAATGACATCGACGTTTATCGATCTTAATGCATCTAGCGGTGATATCCGTCCGGTTATAATAACAATAAGAGCACCAAATAGCATGATCTGCCATATTTGAAGCCTGATATTGCCTATCTGTCTTATTGCAATCAGTATAAAGACTAAAATCAGTATTAATATGGCGATCATAATCGATCATAATCAATATCTGCTTTTTTCTGAGACGTAATATCTATCATATCGATTATAATCTTTTTGTATCGGTATATCGATCATTTTATTTTATAGGAATATATACATAAAATAAATTGATTTGTTTTCAGAAAAATAGTGGTTAAAGAATGTATAGAGTTTTTCAAAAAGTTCTTCTCTAAGTCTTGGGAACGGCTTTAATGTATCTTTTATATCCTTTTTAAGCTTCTGGGACACCTTATTAGATATTATCTTGATTTAATCTCCATCAAATTGATGCATCCAGCCTTTCATTCTATCTTTACACTTGTAAAGATGTCTTTTAATGTAGTGTAGAATTCTTCTTCCTTATTCATGTTTTTGCCCTATTTTTATTACGGTATCAAGCATTCCGTATGACGTTCCGGTTATATCTGAAATTTCCCAAATGGGACTTTTGGCAGAGCGCAGCGAGCCAGATACGCTCTGTTAGGCAATTTGGTTATCATATTTTTATGACACCTTTCATTAGGAAATGTCAAAACAATATCTTTATCTTCTTTATTGCTTTGACAAAACCCTGTAGAATGGTATAAGTAATGATCCAAAAGAGAGATTTTATCTTCCATTTTATAGAAGGTATAAAAGTCCCTTACTACCTTTAATCTATAAGTATACCCTCCATTTCACCCTTTTCAAGATCTTCTAAAGGCGCTATTCCCGTAATTTTCGATGCTTTATCTGTCAAAGACGCTATATCGCTCCTATTCACTTTATCCAATCTAAATTTTCTGGAACCTGCCATGAGTTGCCTGAGCCCCACTCCTATTTTATCCACAAAGTATGTATAAAGACCGATTGCTTCATATGGTACCTTATTACCATATTTACGATTTATCTCATCATTGCAGATCAAAAACTTTTCTGGTTGATCTCCATAACTTTCTATAAAACTTTTTGGTAACTTTCCTTCATCAGCCATCTTGACGAAGTATTTTGTTCGCATAACTGCCGTTAATGGAGCTCTTGCCATTGCAATTGTTTTTACGTAAGGGTTATCCGAAAAATTGCTTAATGCAATAGATTTAAAGATCTGTGTCTCGTCTACAAAACCTCCTGCAATTGCAACATCTGGTATATGCTTCCCATGTTTTCTCAATATATTTAAGCATTCAAGAACTTGTGCTTCTAACCAGACGGTAGGCGTAGAACACTCCTGCATCATCGGTATCGGGCTCATTCCGGTTCCACCACCAGCTCCATCGAAGGTTATAGCATCTATCTTTGCATCTGATGCACATCTCAATGTAAAAGCAACGATTGATGGTCTATAAGCCCCCGTCTTCATAAATACCTTTTTGGCGCCTTTTTCTCTTAATCTTTCTACATTCTCTACAAAATCATTCAATTTTGGTGATCCTACTCTGCTATGTCGTTCAAAGCTTTTGAATACCCCCTCCTTGAATGCTTTTTGAACATTAACGTCTTCAGGATCTGGTATTACTATATATCCTCTCTTTTTAAGCATTTTTGCTCTTTCTAGATCGTTTATTCGTACTTCTCCACCGATCGCCTTGGCCCCTTGTCCCCATTTTCTTTCTATTATATTAACTTCGAGCTTGGAAATTGCGTAATCATCAACACCGAATCTTTCATCCTCTACGTTAGTCTGAACAACAACATCACCCGTTTTCCCATCCCATAATCTCCTAAAAGCCTCCACACGATACGTCAAATCTTCAGAATACTCTACTCTTCCATTCGCAAACCTCGTTTTTGGATCCATTCCACATACATTCTCACCAATAGTAAGGATAGTCCCACTTATTGCAGCACCCACTGCAAGACCGTCCCAATTTCTTTGAGCAACCGCTGTTGATCCCATCCCGGCAAGAATAATAGGTATGTTCAGAGGAACACCGCCAAAATTTGTGGTTATGTCCACATTTGGAAATATTATCTTTTCTGAATCATTTTCTATACCTTTTGCGCCTATTATATCGGTCATTATCTGGAAATCGCTCCAATCGACAGGATAGTTCTTATTCGATGCAGAAGTACTTCTACCGAAATATTCGGGTACAGGGTATATCACTTCTCTTCCCCTAAAAGAGGATTTCCCAATCTCGCATAAAACGTTGCAATCATCTATACATATAGGGCACATTCCATTAAAAGAAGATATGTCTCTTAATCTAGTCCTTGTATCGTTTGTAGATTTTCTGTTTATATAGTCTTCAATCATTCCGGTCACCAAATCTTATGATTTTTATTTATTTTTCAAGCTATTTGGCTATTATATATACCTTTTTAAGATATTTTATGAAAAAGTATGAAAGATATAAAAAAGTTAATATATTGTATCTGATATTTCAAAAATAGTAAGATTATTATATAGTGAGTATGATACATCGTTTCGAGGGCCCGTAGCTTAGCGGTTAGAGCGCTCGGCTCATAACCNNCCGGTTCAAATCCGGCCGGGCCCATATGCTCTTTTGTTTAGTATTATCCCGAAGATCGTGCCTACGACCAACCCGATCAGATGTGCGAAGTATGCTACACCGCTAGCCGCCCCCAAAGGCAACATTAACAGGTTGATTATAATGAATAACGGTAGGACGTACATCATCTTTATAGGAAAAAAATAGACGTATATTGTCATACGAGGAGCAAGTATGGCAAGGCATGCCAGTACGCCAAATATTGCGCCGCTTGCACC
>DUJX01000047.1 GCA_013329575.1 Halobacteria archaeon
TAGTTCTATATAAAACTTTCGATAATCCGCACCAATTCGAATTATCTTAATAATAAAGATTATAAGATTTAATTTTTAATTGGATGTACTTGGATGGGGCATGTTGTCACAATATATATGAAATATTAGCAATACTAAATTTAATTTATTAAAGACTAACAATAACGTGTTATGGATTTTATGGACAAAAAAACGGCTACTTCCAGACTAACGGATACGATTAAAAGTTGTACCAAATGCGATCTTTATAAGAATATAAAAAATTATGTTGTTGGGGAAGGATCTTTAGATTCTAAGGTTCTTTTTATAGGAGAAGCACCAGGTGAGAAGGAGGATGAACTGGGCAGACCTTTTATAGGTACTGCAGGAAAAATTTTGACAGAGGCTCTTAAAAAAGCTAATTTAAATCGAGAAGACGTTTATATAACAAATATTATTAAGTGCAGACCTCCAAACAACAGAGATCCTCTAATCGAGGAGATTAATTGCTGTACTCCTTATTTAATAGAACAACTAAATATCTTAAAACCTAAGATAATCGTACCACTCGGGAGATACTCAACATTTTTTATATTAGATTTATTCGGTTGTGATAACACAGGAAGAATGACTGAGGAGAGAGGAAGATTGCATAGATTAAGAGCATGGGATTCTAATATACTCATAATCCCCACATATCATCCTGCCGCCATTATATATCGTAGAGAATTGGAGAAGATATTCCAGGAGGATATAAAAAAGGTTGCAGAGTTAGTATTGCCGGATGCTTCTGTTGACAAAAGATTGGATCATTTTTTTGATTACTAGATTACTATTTTTGTGATAATATCAGATACTATCTATCAGTTAATGTAAGCAAAATCTTTATATATAAGAACCTCACTAACTATTTGTTAGGGGGCTTGTAGATATGATGGTAAGGGGGAAATGACGTATGAATCTAGATGATAAAAAACAGGAAACAACAGATCATAAAAAAGATGATAAATCTGAATATATGGATAATATGATGCCTAATATTGATATAAAAAGTATCGAAGCAGAGATCCAATCCTTAAAAAAGGAACTGGATGATGAAAAAGCCAAATCTCTCGACTATTCAAAAAAAATAAAATATTTGCAGGCAGAATTCGATAATTACAAGAAAGCGATAGATAAAAAGGTAGATGATTATCGAAAGGTTGCGGCAGAGTCGTTGATTATAGATCTGATCGATGTCTTCGAGAGTTTAGAAAAATGTATAAAGGATTGGACAAGCACCAAAGAGGAAGAGCGATTAAAAGGTATCAATCTTATCTATGATCAACTTAAAAAGATATTAGAGAATAATGGAGTGACTGAGATTGAGTGTATAGGACAAAAATATGATCCTTTCACCCACGAAGTTGTCTCCGTTATAGAAGATGATCAGAAAGAAGAGGACACGATCGTTGATATAGTAAGGAAAGGATATAAACTAAATTCAAAGATCATACGATGCCCTCTCGTTGTAGTATCAAAAAAAAGAGATAAAGAGGTGAATAATAATGTCTGAAAAAAGTGCTAAAAAAGGAAAGATTATTGGAATAGATTTAGGGACTACCAACTCTGCTGCGGCAGTAATTATCGGTGGAAAGCCGACTATTATCCCATCGGAGGAGGGAATGACTCCTTATGGTAAAGCTGTCCCATCTTATGTGGCTTTTACAAAAGATGGGCAGGTACTAGTCGGTGAGCCTGCAAGAAGGCAAGCGATAAAAAATCCAGAAGGTACGGTTTATGGTATAAAGAGAAAGATGGGGACCGACTATAAAGTAAAAGTATATGGTAAAGAATACACTCCACAAGAGATATCTGCTTTTATTCTTAGAAAGATTAAAAAAGATGCCGAGGCATTTTTAGGAGAACCTGTTACCGATGCTGTCATAACTGTACCTGCATACTTTAATGATAATCAAAGACAGGCAACCAAGGATGCAGGAAAGATCGCAGGATTTAACGTAAGACGTCTGGTGAACGAGCCAACAGCTGCAGCATTGGCTTATGGTATCGATAAGGAAGAGAAAGAGAACCTTAACATCTTGGTATTCGATTTTGGTGCGGGTACTCTCGATTGTACGATAATGGAGTACGGGGAAGGGGTATTCAATGTAAAATCTACCAGCGGTGATACCAACCTTGGCGGATCGGATATGGACGAGGCCTTGATGAACTATGCCTTAGATGAATTTAAACGAGATGAGGGGATCGATCTAAGAAACGATAAAAGTGCGATGATGAGACTTAAAGATGCGGTAGAGCGGGCAAAAATTGAATTAAGCAGTACGCTCGAGACTGAGATAAATCTGCCTTATATAACTGCTGATAATACAGGACCAAAACATCTTATCATGAAGATAACGCGGGCTAAACTAGAATCGCTCGTAGAACCGATCGTTGAAAGATGTAGGAGACCTGTTGAGCAGGCTATAAAAGATGCGAAGATCGATAAGGTAGATAGGGTCATACTTGTAGGCGGCCCGACCAGAATGCCTATCGTAAGACGGTTCGTTGAGGAGATAACAAAAGTGCCGCCTGAAGGTGGAGTAGATCCTATGGAGTGTGTTGCGATTGGTGCTGCTATTCAGGGCGGTATCTTGGCTGGAGAGGTCAAGGATGTCCTATTGTTGGATGTTATTCCGCTATCGTTAGGTATAGAAACTCTCGGAGGCGTATTTACAAAATTAATCGAGCGAAATACTACAATTCCTACCAAGAAGAGCCAGATATTTACTACAGCTGAGGACAACCAAACTACAGTGGAGATACACGTTCTTCAGGGAGAACGGGCTATGGCTAAGGATAACACCTCGTTAGGTAGGTTTACTCTGACAGGTATCCCACCAGCACCGAGGGGTGTCCCTCAGATAGAGGTTACTTTCGATGTGGACGAGAACGGTATATTACATGTATCTGCTAAAGATCTCGGTACCGGAAAAGAGAGATCGATAACCATCACGGCGCCTCAAAAATTAGATGAGAAAGAGATCGAAGAGAAGGTAAAAGAGGCAGAAAGGTTTGCTGAAGAGGATAGTAAGAGACGGGAAGAGGTAGAACTCATAAATAATGCTGACTCTCTTGTTTATACGACAGAGAAGACGTTAAGAGAGTACGGAGATAAGATCGACCCGACGACACGTGGTAGAATCGAAATGATAAAGAACGAACTTAAAGAGGCGGTAGAACAGAGAGACATATCTAAGATACGAGAAAAACAGAAAGAGCTTATAGATGCGTCTCAAAAGATCGGTGAAATCATTTATCAACAGCAACAACAGGCAGCCGGTAATACTGATAGATCTGATGATGATTCAGAAAAGAAAGATACAAATAAAGGCGACGACGATGTTATAGATGCAGATTATGAGATAAAAGAGTAAGTTATACTTTATTTCATTGATAGACTGCGATACGGTTGGAAAGATTGGAGGAGTATTTATCGAGATTAGTATATCCTCCTCTTATTCTTTTTAGTCTATATTTTTATCTGCGGCGGTATATGATTCTATTATTGTTACATTCATCATCCAAAAAGTTATAATATAGAATATATTTATAAGCCGATAATATAGTCCGTGTAAATCAAGAGATCTTTAAGAGTATGATAATTTTTATTTTTAAATAAAATATGGTGATATGGCAATGACGAAAGATTATTACGAGATATTGGGCGTACAAAGGGATGCCAGTATTGACGAGATAAAAAAAGCGTATAGAAATCTCGCAAAGAAGTATCATCCTGATATCAATAAAGAGCCTGGTGCAGCCGATAAATTTAAAGAGATATCCGAAGCGTATGCTGTCCTCTCCGATGAAGAAAAGAGAAAAAAATACGATATGTACGGGGAAGAAGGTATGCGAGGATACTCGACAGAAGATATATTTAGAGGAGCAGATTTCAGTGATATCTTTAGAGATCTCGGTTTAGACGACATAATCTCTAACCTATTTGGTTTTGGATTTGGTAGTCGAGGAAGAGGTGGCAACCTGTTTGAAGATCTATTTAACCAGGGTTATTCCGGTGGAAGTTCTCGGGCTAGACAAAGACGGGGCGCTGACCTGATCTATCATCTCGATCTAGATCTTAAAGATGCTGCATTCGGGACGGAAAAAGAGATAACTGTACAGAAAAACGAATTATGCCCAGAATGTAATGGTACAAAGACAAAGGCTGGGGCCTCTCCTCAGGTATGTCCTAAATGTAATGGTACGGGACAGGTCCAGAATGTCCGACGGACCGCGTATGGCCAGATTGTAAATATTATCACATGTCCGGATTGTGGAGGGAGCGGCAATATAGTCACAGATCCTTGCCCGACATGCAGGGGGAAAGGAAAGATGGTACGAACAAAAACGATACGGATAAAGATACCTCCTGGCGTGGACAACGGGGTAAGGTTAAAAGTTTCGAGAGAGGGCGAGGCTGGGGATGGACCTGGCCTTGAAGGGGATCTTTACATCGTAATACATGTTAAAGATGACGAATTTTTCAAACGAGAAGGGGACGATCTCTACTGCGAAGTTCCTGTAAGTTTCGGTCAGTTGGCTCTCGGTGATAAGATAGAGGTACCTACTCTCGATGGCAAAAAAGCCGAGTTAAAGATACCTCCTGGGACGCAATCTCACACTACTTTTGTCCTAAAAGGATTGGGTGTACCAAGATTTGATACAAGGACTCAAAAATCCAACCTTAAAGATAGAGGGGATATGTACGTCAAGGTAAAGGTAAAAATACCTAAAAAATTAACACAAAAAGAGAAAGAGCTCATTGAAGAGTTTGATTCTGCTGTATCTAAGAATAAAAAACAACTATTTGGAAAGATATTCAAGTAATCGACGATGAAAGCCTGTATATTATGTGGAGGTAAAGGAACCAGATTAAGGCCTCTTACGTTTGATAGGCCAAAACCGATGGTTCCTTTGTTGAATAAACCAACGGTTCAGCATCTGGTAGAAAGTCTGGTATCGAGCGGGTTTGATGATATAGTCATAACGCTCGGATATCAGGGAGAGCAGATAAAAGAATATTTAGACGATGGGGCTTTGTTTGGGGCAAATATAACGTATAGTTTCGAGGATAAAAAACTCGGGACGGCAGGTAGCGTAAAAAATGCCGAAAAATACCTGAATGATGGTGCATTTTTAGTAATGGGTGGGGATATAGCTCTTGATTTTAATTTAAAAGAGGTTTACAATTTTCATAAAAAAAATATGCCTATTACTACCATTGCTCTTATCTGTATTGATGATCCAACCGATTTTGGAATAGTCGAGATGGATATATCGAATGATATCAAAAAATTCAAAGAAAAGCCGAGACCGGGCGAGATATTCAGCAATCTGGCAAGCACAGGGATTTATGTCTGTGATCCGGAGATATTTGATTGGATACCCGATAATGAAAGATACGATTTTGCGAAAGATTTGTTCCCTTCTTTTCTCGAAAGCGGTAAAAAGATGTGCGGCTGGCTTTCGCCTGGTAAATGGAGCGATATAGGAAGTATTAAGGCGTATAAGGATGCAAATTCTTGGAAACTACGGGATATGAACAAGACCGAGATAACAGGTGATTTTTTATCCAACGGTAATATACGAGGGCCTATTACGATAAATAACGGAGTAAGAATAGGGCATAATACATCCATTGTAGGACCGGCGATCATAGGTGAGAGGACGGTTATAGGCAACGATGTCCTGATCTCCCCATTCACGTCTATCGGTTCTGACTGTATCATAGAGAGCGACTCACGGATACTTTCTACTATATTCTACGATAACGTTATAATCAAGAGCGGATCTATTATATCAAGCGCGATAATAGATAACAATACGACAATAGGACGAGACTGTGTGATAGAGACGAGCGTTGTGATAGGACCGAGAGCAGTGGTAGGCGATGGGTCAAAGATAAAATCGTATGTTAAGATCTGGCCCGATGTAAAGATACCTCCTGGTTCTATTGTATCAAAAGACGTATTAAACGATGAGTACGACCTATCCATCGATGGGTCATAACGTGCTGGGGTGGCTGAGCGGACTAAAGCGACGAGCTCGAGACTCGTTGTTCCTTCGGAACGCAAGGGTTCGAATCCCTTCCCCAGCGTTTTTATACTGTTTTTATGCTTCTATACTATTCTTATATATTCGTATAGCACACCGGCAAATAGTCTGTAATGGTTTTATCTTTGGTATGGACTAACAGATTGCTCTTTTTATTATTTAAAAATAACGAAAAGTTTATAAATTCATATGAAAATCCGATATAAAGGAGATATTAAAATTTAATCTTTATATTATATGTTAAAATTGTATTAAAATCTAAAAAAATAAAAGGGGGAACGTATATGGGATATGTAATGTCGATTGTGGGATATATTTTTTCACCATTACAAAGTTTGATGAAATAATTGAGGAATAATTAATAAGAGCTCTACTTATTGTTAATCTTTATTCTAATTTATATTTTTATATTATTTTCACTTATTTTGATCTTATGATTTTTAGCCTTAATCGTGCTTGTTTTTATATATGTTGCATTTAATACTAAAAACATAATTATAGTATAACACTTATAAAAATAAATACTAAATGGGTTTTATAAAATGACAGAATATGATGAATTAGTCATTAGATCATTGGTAGTTTATGCGGTTAATGGATTCATGCAGGACTCAAATTACCAATTTTTAATGTCCTTTCTGGGCAGAAGAGGGGTTGCTATAGATGATATAATAGCTTTTTTTTATGGATACATCGGAAAAAATCCTGAGATTGGTGCAGATCTTCCTGTTGAATCTTTGATCTCTATCATAAAAGAGCTGATTATAGAGAATATTCTCGTTCAAACGGATCAAAATACACTTATAAGTGCGTTTCCACCATTAGAAGTACCAGAGAACAAACTCTTTACGAAGATTGCCAAAGATCATCTCTTCGACATCAAAAATCGCCAGCCGAGAACACGCAGAAAATCTGTCACGACGAGTAGTGAAGAGAGTAAAAGCGAACAAAAGAAGATCTAAAAAGACTGGATAATCTCTTCCAATCTTTAAAGTTTTAATATTATATATTTTTATATATGATATATTCCGGTTAGACAAGATAAACAGAGATTATCTTTCTCGATACCTATCGCAGTTACTATATCGTCGATTGTTGCATATGTGATAGAATCCGCGCCGATCATCTCGGATATCTCTGATATGTTCTTCTTTGATGCGATCAGTTCATCGTTTGTTGTAAAATCTACACCAAAGTAGCACGGGGATATCAATGGTGGACATCCGATACATAGATGAATCTCTTTGGCACCTGCTTTTCTCAATATATTTACGATCCTCTTTGATGTGGTGCCTCTTACAACACTATCGTCTACCAAGACTATTTTTTTTCCCTCTACGTTGTTATGGATCGGATTCAATTTTATCTTGACCATTAGTTCTCTATCTTCTTGGTTTGGATTTATAAACGTCCGCCCCACATACCTATTCTTAATTAAACTCTCGATATACGGAAGTCCTGAAGAGATCGCATAACCTATAGCAAACGTAACACCTGAATCGGGCGTTGGAGAGACAAAATCAGCATCTATATTAGCCCGTTGGGCAATAAGTTCTCCGATGGCCATCCTGACGTCATATACGGATCTACCATCTATGACAGAATCCGGCCGGGCAAAATATACGTATTCAAACATGCAATGGGCCGTATGTTCGAGTTTTACCAGATGTTTTTCCTCTGTTATGACACCATCTTCGAGTATTACGACCTCACCAGGCTTGATATCCCGTATTAGTCGTCCATCCAATGTATCGATGGCTACACTCTCCGATGCGATAATGAATCCTTTTATCGTGTTATTGGACTCATAAACCGAAGAATTATTATGAAAAACTGTTTGTTTGTCCAGCTCTCCTATACAGAGAGGCCTCATCCCCAACGGATCTCTAAATGCAATAATCTTGTTTTTATATAATATTACAACAGAGTACGATCCTTTCAAGTCCTCCATGAGCCGAGCGACTGCGTCTGTTATATCATCTGTCTCCTTCAATTTTTCAATAAACAGATAACCTATAACTTCCGAGTCTGATGAAGAACTGATCGTATATCCCTTGCTTTCGAGATCTTTCTTGATTATTTTATGATTTACTATGTTTCCATTGTGTGCGATGATAAATAACCTATCTTTATCCTCTATAAGAAATGGTTGAGAGTTTTCTAAGCTTGATTCTCCAGAAGTGGAGTATCTTACATGTCCGATCCCCGTATTTCCCTTTATACTCTCCCTTTTCTTATTAAAGACCTCTGAGACAAGCCCCATCCCCTTATGTATAAAGGTTCCTTCCTCGTTGTTTATCGCGATTCCAGCAGATTCTTGGCCTCTATGTTGTAACGTATGAAGAGTATAATACAAATAATCAAATATTAATAACGAATCTTTCTGTAAGCTGATCCCTACGATACCACAATCTTCTTTTATCATTAAGATCTTCTATATTTAATCGACGAGATTATTGATGTTTATTACAAGAATATCATGATCTTGATTAAAGATTTATCAGTCTATACTTTCTTATCCTTTTTTACGCCAATTGTAATGTGTTCTTTTGCTTCCTTTTTTAAAACCACAGGCAGCGCAGACTCCTTTACTCTTGTGAAATGCGACTTTTCCACATCTCCTGCATCTTATATGGACCGTTTTGTTCCTTTTTCCCATCGAAGGCGTTCCTTTTGTCATTTTGTTAATCCTCTTTAGTTATCTTTAATCTTTATTAAATCTTAAGTATATCTTATTTGGAGATTATGGTGATATATATATTACGTTATCGCCCCGTATAATCATGGTGCCGTACTTCTCGACGCTTTTACCGTCTTTTATCTCCTCTGTATCATCCAATACTAAGTTAAGATGCATATCGTAACCTTGCAAAGTACCTCGAAGCTCTCTGTCATCTTTAAGTTTTACAATAATCGGGCTGTTGAGTACGTTGTTCAAAACATCTAACGGTCTATTACTCATTTTTATCTATTCTCCTTAATAAAAAATTACTTGTTATGAGAGTAAATTCCTTCCATATTTAAATCTTTGTAAAATCAATTGTAAAACCAATATATTAAAATATGAGTGTATTTATAAAAATTAGACAAAATATAAAAAAAGAATAGAGGGGGATAAAGATGC
>DUJX01000124.1 GCA_013329575.1 Halobacteria archaeon
AGAGATAGTAGGAACGATCGTTCCTGAGAGAGAGAGCACTAATAGAGATTTGAGAAGATTATTCTCAGATATCTTAAAAAATCCTGATAAATATAAATATAACATAAACGAAAATATTTCGAAAGATGGAAGAAGATTTTGGATTTCCTGGACGAACAGGCCTATATATGATGTAAAGATGGGTCTTGCCCAGTTATTGTCCATAGGAAACGATGTCACTGCTCTTATATCATTATCGAATAAACTCGAATCGACGGTAGAGTATTTGGAGTCTATATTGGACTATTATCCTGATACATTATTGATCTTGGATAAAAAAAACAACGTCCAGTTTATAAGTCCACGTTTTGAGGAGGATTTTGGGTATAAGATAGATGTATTCAAAAATTCAAGTGTTGATGTATTGATAGAAAAGATTGTACTCACCGAGGAACGAGACGTTGCAGAGTGTATAAAAGAGTCTATCCTGATTGGTAAAAGAGTTACCAGTCAGGCTATCGAATTAATCTCCAAAAATGGTGATATAATTAATGCTTCTTGTTCCGGATCGGCTTTGATCAACAGAAAGACGGGAAAGATTATTGGGACTGTCATAAGCATTAGAGATCTTGAGCGGGAGTATAAAGAGTATGTAAAGGTTGCAAAAATGTTCGTAGATGAATACGAAAAAAACAATAAACGTATATAATCGGTAAGATGACCGGTGAGATTGTCGGGATTTCGAGATAATAACTTCTTTAAGATATTATTTTTGACTGATATTAATTGCCGATAGATACTATCATAAGATTACAAAAATTCTATCGTATCGGTCTTCATCTCGCAATAGGCACATTTCAGAATTAAAGGATCCTTTGACTCCAGCTTAAACTTTGTGTCTATCTCTTCGAGATTGGTGATACAGTTTCTATTCCTACATTTGATAATCCCTTTTACGATCTCGGGGACTTTTACATTATACTTTTCTACAACCTTATAATCTTTGATAATGTTTATCGTGGCATTGGTTGCTATCAGTGCGATCTTATTGAGCTCCTCTTTTTTAAGCATTCTGTTCTCGATCTTTACTATATCTTTCCTCTTTATCTTCTTGCTTGAGACATTCATCGCCATACTTACTGTTTCTTTCGAAGACGGAGTTATATGCAAAATTTTTAGAACGTTTAATGCTTGTCCTGCGGTAATATGATCTATCACAGTCCCATCTTTTATAGATTCTATCCTCAACATAATATCACTCAAAAACATCTTAATCAAATACACCCATTATAAGCCCGAGAAGTGCCATTCTTACATAAACACCGTATTCTACCTGTAAAAAATATTTTGCATAAGGCGTATCGTCCAATTCTTTCTCAATCTCATTCTTTTTTGGTAAAGGGTGCAATAATATCAGGTCATCTTTTGCTTTGCTCACTAATAGGCTTTTGGTTACCTTATAACTATCAGATACGGCATAATACTCGCTGATATCTGGAAACCGCTCTTTTTGAATCCGCGTTATATAAAGAACATCTATATCGCCTATTACCTCATCAATATTATTACATTCTTTATATCGGATATCATTCTTTATTAGATGCTCCAAAATCCAGTCAGGTAATCTCAATGAAGGCGGATATATGAAGGTCATATCTACATTATAAAGGGTAAGAGCATAAACCAGAGAATGAACCGTTCTGCTATATCTTAAATCTCCAAGAATGCCGATATTGACTCTTTCCAGTTTATTTTCTTTCTTTAGCGTAAATAGATCGAGCAACGTCTGAGTCGGATGTTGTCCTGTCCCATCTCCTCCATTTATTACAGGTATATCTACAATCTCTGATGCATATCTAGCAGCACCTTCTGCAGGATGTCTAATTACCATAAGATCAGCATATTTTGAGATAACCTTGATGGTATCCGTAAAGGATTCACCTTTTTTTAAAGAGGAGGCATCTATTGCTCCTAAATCGATACATTTTCCGCCGAGTTTATACATGGCCGATTCAAACGACATCCGAGTTCTTGTACTCGGTTCGAAAAAGAGCAGAGCAAGTATCTTATTATTTAAGAGATCATGACAACCTGTTGGATCTTTTTCTACTCTTTCTGCAACATCTAAAATATGGTCTATCTCTTCTCTTGAAAAATCTACCATAGAGATGATGTCTCTATTCTTGAACATTTTCATTTTATTATACGATTCAGGTATTTATTTGTTTTTCTTATATATAATTTAGACAAGTTTATGCCCGTTATTCATCATACAATTATACAAATACACAAAAAACACATGATACTTTTATAACATGGTAACAATACATTCTTATTTATCGGTGGGGTGTATATCTTGGATGATTATTTGGAAAAGATGTTAAAGATGCAAGACGAGTTGGACTCTTTTATTTTAGAGAAGAATAATGCAAACCCTACGTTGGTGGACAAATGCGTGGCACTATTGGTAGAAAGTATAGAGTTTATAGAGGAATGCGGATATAAGTGGTGGAAAAAACCAAAAACTAACGATTCGTCACTCCAATCTGATACAAGGTCCGATGATAATATATATAAAGATAAATTGAAGTGTAGGTCCATCCTACAAGGGAGTGTCTCAAGCCAAAGGATTGAAGCCTACAAATCCGAGATCCGTGATGAAAGGCTTAAAGAAGAATTGATAGATATTCTTCATTTTTGGTTATCTATCTGTAATTCATTAAATTTAAATTCAGAAGAAATATTTAAGATCTATAAGAAAAAATGGGAGATTAACTTTGAGAGGCAGAATGAGTGATCCAATAAAATCTCGATTTTGATTAAATTAGAATATCATCCGATTGCATTTATTAGGTTATTATATGATGCAACAAATTTATATAGTGGAATATTGTAGAGCTACTACTTAAATGGTCTCTAAGTAAGAATAGATTGCAACCATCTGGATAAAATGTTGTAGTCTCTTTATATACCGACTAAAAATATTAATACGAATGTTCATAAAGATCAATAAAGTTTTTATT
The DNA here is from genome assembly GCA_013329575.1 of Halobacteria archaeon. GTDB lineage: Archaea > Halobacteriota > Methanoliparia > Methanoliparales > Methanoliparaceae > Methanoliparum > Methanoliparum sp8915u. The sequence continues at coordinate 3,003 of DUJX01000124.1, forward strand.
GGGGATTCTCAATAGAACTCAAAAATACCAAGTCTAAATTTATTCAGATAAAATTTTAAAACAGGAGAGAAAAATGCCAAAGATACATCGTCCAAAACGTGGATCACTCGCGTTTAGTCCAAGAAAACGGGCAAAAAAGGAACGGGTTGGGTTTAAAACTTGGCCAGAATCGAGCGAGACAAAATTATTGGGTTTTGCGGGATATAAAGCAGGAATGACATATATAGTATTTAAAGATGAACGAAAAAACAGTGTAACTAATGGTGACAGTGTATTTTGTCCTGTAACTATAATAGAAACACCAAATATCAGGGTAGCAGGTATCAGAGCGTATACTAAGACATATGAAGGGTTAAAACCATTAACAGAAGTATGGACAACAAATTTGGAAGAAGATGTACAAAGAAGAACATCTATTCCGAAAAATAAAAATATAGATGATTTTACAAGAATAGAAGATAATCTCGATCGGGTGTCAGAGATTCGGGCAATCGTCTATACAAAACCCTTTTTGGTCAAGGGCGTTCCCAAAAAATCGCCAGACATTATGGAGATAAAGATCGGTGGAAGCGATATTAACGATATCTTTGAATATTCTAAAAAGATCCTCGGAAAGGATTTAAATATAAAAGATATATTATCAGAGGGAGATTTTATCGACGTCTCTGCGGTAACGGTAGGAAAAGGGATACAGGGAGCAGTAAAACGATGGGGTATAATCACTCAAAACGAGAAGCAGGGACGAGGCGGAAAACGGAGACACATTGGAAATTTGGGACCATGGTTTCCATCGAGGGTAAGATGGACCGTTCCTATGGCTGGACAGATGGGATATCATAAACGAACGGAATATAACAAAGAAATTCTTAAAATAGGTGATAAAGGGAGTGAGATTACTCCTGCGGGTGGATTCGTTAATTATGGCATCGTCAATAATCCATATATTATGGTTAAGGGAAGTATTCCGGGACCGAATAAGAGGTTTATTGGTATAAGAACGGGTATACGGATTAATCCAAATAGACAGACCATTTTAGGTTCACCTATTGAATATATAAGTTTAGAATCGCAGCAATGATGTTTTATGAGTACTGTAAATATATTAAGCATTGATGGGAGCATAAAAGAGACTGTTGAGCTGCCTGATATATTTGATGAGCCATATAGGCCAGATCTGATCAAGAAGGCAGTATTATCTCTTCAGTCACGAAGATACCAGCCGCATGGTGTAAAGCCATATGCGGGGTACGATACATCTGCAAAGTCTTGGGGTGTCGGACGGGGAGTTTCGAGGATTTCTAGGATTAAAAATGGGAGGAGAGCTGCTAGGTCTCCGGGGGCCGTTGGTGGTAGAAGAGCGCATCCACCAAAAATAGAAAAAATTTTTGATGAGAAGATTAACAAAAAAGAGATGAAAAAAGCGCTTAAATCGGCCATTGCGGCTACTGCAAATCTCGATCTGGTTGCTTTGAGAGGTCACCGTATAGAGAATTTGGCGCTTCCTCTCGTGGTAGAGGAGAAGATAGAAGAGATCGACAAGACGAAGAGTTTAGAAAATATACTAAAAAACGTTGGGGTATCGGCCGATATTGAACGGGCTAAGGATGTAAGAATACGAAACGGCAGAGGAAAGATGAGAGGCAGACGATATAAAGGCAAAAAAAGCATTCTTTTTGTTGTTAAGGATGATAAAGGCATTGGTTATGCAGCAAGAAACTTGGCCGGTGCTGATTTTTGTACGGTTGATAATTTAAACGTAGAGTTGCTCGCGCCCGGAACGGATGCTGGAAGATTGGTTGTATGGTCTGAGTCGGCGTTAAAAACATTAAAAGAGAGGAACGGGTAGATTTATGATTCTTAAAAGACCGATCACGACAGAAAAATCAATGTTATACTTGGAGAACAGTAATACTATCTGTTTTATCGTTGATAATAAAGCAGACAAGGAGCGTATTAAAAAAGAGTTTGAGGCGACATACGAGGTAAAAGTGGACAAAATAAATACGATGATGACTACCAATGGTGAAAAAAAAGCTATGATAAAGATATCCGATGAATATAATGCAGAAGATATCGCTATAAAACTTGGGCTAATGTGATCAAAAATGGGTAAAAGAATAATATCTCAAAATAGAGGTAAGGGAACTCCAACATATAGGGCTCCGCCTAAAAGGCGTAAAGAGCCGTTGGTCCATCCAAAAACGGATGTAAGCGATACTCTCAGTGGTGAGATCATCGAATTGGTTCACGATCCTGCAAGAAATTCTGTTTTTGCCAAAGTAGCCATTGAAGTTGGTAATGATAAGATTGTTAAACCGATTTTGGCAGTAGAAGGAAGTTACGTTGGCCAGAAGATTTTCTTTGGTAATAATGCAGAATCAACCATTGGAAACACGCTTCCTTTATCCAAGATTCCGGATGGTTCATTGATTTGCAATATTGAATCAAAACCTGGAGATGGCGGCAAATTTGTGAGATCTACAGGTACATATGCAACTGTAATCTCTCACGAGGGGGATAAAACATATTTAGAGTTACCTAGCGGAGTAAAAAAAAGAATAAACTCTAAATGTAGGGCAACTATTGGTATTGTAGCCGGTGGAGGAAGAAAAGAGAAACCTTTTGTGAAAGCAGGAAAAAGGTATTATTCTCTAAAGAGCAAAGCTGCCAAGTATCCGAGAACGAGTGCAGTTAAAATGAACTCTGTAGACCATCCATTTGGTGGTGGTGGGCATAAGCATATAGGTCGGCCTAAGACTGTCTCGAGAGGTACATCACCAGGTAGAAAAGTTGGTTCTATCAGCGCTAAAAGAACGGGTAAGAGGAGATAAACAATGGTAAAAAAAGATAGGAAGGTTCAAAGAGTAGCAAAGACGTATACTTATCGAGGATATACTTTAGAAGAGTTACAAAAGATGGATATAGACACCCTCTCAGCAATCTTGCCTTCAAGGATAAGAAGGAAGATTAAACGGGGGTTTAGAGATGATGAGAAAAATTTGTTAAAAAAGATAAAAGAGAAGGATAACGTCAGGACACATTTAAGAGACATGATCGTACTCCCATCGATGGTCGGAAGGACCGTTAAGATACATAATGGCAAAGAGTTTGTATCCGTCGAGATTCAGCCCGACATGATAGGACATTATTTGGGCGAGTTTGCATCGACACGAAAAGAGGTAAAACACGGAAGTGCTGGTTTGGGAGCTACGAGATCGAGTAAGTTTATACCATTGAAGTGAGGTGTTTTAGGTGCCTAACAAACATAAATATTCTGTTAGAGAGATAGACCCGCTCCATGATGCTGTATCTTATGGGAGGGAATTACCTATCTCTTATAAACATTCTGTAGAGATCTGTAGGACGATAAAAGGTATGAGATTGGAGAGCGCTAAAAATTATTTAAACGATGTTATCTCTTTGAAGAAAGCGGTACCGTTCAAAAGGTTCAATAAGAAAGTGGCACATAGACGTAACATAGATGGATGGGATGCCGGTAGGTATCCTAAAAAGGCGTCGATGGCAATATTACGATTATTGAATAATCTGGAAAAGAATGCCGAGTATAAAGGGCTTGAAGTGGAGAACTTGATGATCAAACATGCGAGTGCAAGCAAAGGTCACGTCACGAAGAGTTATTTTCCACGTGCGATGGGCAGAAGCACCCTTAAAAGAAGAATTACTACGAATATAGAGTTATTAGCAAAAGAGATAGGAAGTGAAGAATAAATGTCTATAGAACGTAAATTTATATCTGAATCTATAGAAAAGACTCGACTGAGTGAATTTCTTGCTAAATCTTTGAGTAATGCTGGTTATGGCGGATCTGAGATTAACCGAACTCCATTAGGTACTCAGATTATCACTTATGTAGAAAAGCCCGGTCTGGTCATCGGTAAAGGCGGAGAGAATATAAGAAGTATCACGGAAGAGGTTAAACGAAGATTCAAGTTCGATAATCCTCAGATCGAGGTATTAGAGGCAAAAAAAACAAGGCTAAATCCTTTGATTATGGCGAATAAACTTGCAAATCTGCTCGAGCGAGGATGGTATTTTAGAAGAGCAGGGCATTCTATACTGAACGAGATTATGGGTGAGGGTGCTCTCGGATGTGAGATAAAGATCTCGGGAAAGCTCACAGGACCGAGGGCGAGAACAGAAAAATTCATTAAAGGTTACATGATTCATTCGGGAGAGCCTGTATATGATATCGTAGAGACAGGTTTTGCGATCGCCAAGAAGAAGTTGGGAGTCATAGGTGTGAGTGTTCGTATCCTGCCTCCTGATGCAAAATTACCCGACAAATATAATATCTTGGATATAGTAGAGACAGAGACGGTTGAAGAAGAGAAGACAAAAGGTGATGCTGTTGGTAGTGACGAAAGCGAGTGAGATACGTGAGATGGATAGGGATAAGAGAGAGAAGACTCTAAAAAATCTTCAATATAATCTTATCAAGAGACGCGGCGAGATATCAAGCGGTGGGGCATTGAAAAATCCTGGTGAGATAAAAGAGATTAGAAGGGCGATAGCGCGTATTAAGACTGTTGAGAACGAGATTAGAAGAAAAGAAAGAGACTAATAGTGAAAAATAATAGATTAATATATCGATGAGATGAGATTAAAACCTGACAATATCCTATATCATGAATTGATTGGATTGAATGTCCGAATAAAAGATTCGGTTAATCCCTGTCTGATCGGATTGAGTGGTAAAATAATAGACGAGACAAAAAATTTGGTTATAATCCAACAAGATGCGTCTATAAAAAAAATTTCGAAGATAGGGACAAAATTTGTCTTTAGAAATCCTAAATGTAACGAATCTTGGAACGAGATCCTTGTAGATGGGTCATTATTGTTGGGTAGACCTGAAGATCGAGTTAAAAAAATGACATTAAAAAAGGGGTAAATTATGAGTGCGATTGGGTATAATGTTCCTATTCCAAAAGAACAATGTAATGATCCGACCTGTCCTTTCCATGGATCTTTGTCGATACGAGGGCAGGTCTTTGTAGGTGAAGCGGTGAGTCAGAGCGAGGGTACTGTTGTCGTAAAGAAAGAACGAAACCATTATGTAAAGAAGTACAAAAGGTATGAACGGAGAACATCTAAGATTCATGCACATACTCCACCATGCATCAAGGTGAATAAAGGAGATACTGTAAGAATAGCCGAGTGTAGGCCTATCTCCAAGACGGTATCTTTTGTCGTGATTGAAAAATTATAGTCTCTATAATCTATAAAATAACTTAAAACGAGATAAATATGAAATCAATAAAATCAAATGTCTCAAAAGCTCTTCAAAAGAAGTCTAGATTGGTCTGTGCAGATAATAGTGGAGCTAAATTATTAGAGATAATCGCGGTTAAAGGATACAGAGGTGTTAAACGAAGATATCCAAAAGCTGGTATCGGTGATGTTGTAGTAGTGAGCATAAAGAAAGGTGTCCCTGAGATGAGAAAACAGGTATCAACGGCAGTGATAATAAGACAGAGAAAAGAATTTAAGAGACCGGACGGTTCTACAATACAGTTTGAAGATAATGCTGCCGTTCTTATGGACGAAACAGGAGAGACTAAAGCATCAGAAATAAAAGGACCTGCAGCTAGAGAGGCCGCCGAGAGATTTCCAAAGATTGCGTCTTTAGCGTCTATCATAATATAAGGTGAATAAAAATGGTTAAAAGTATAAATACTATATCTAAACAGCCGAGAAAACAACGAAAGTTTCTCTACACTGCACCGTTTCATATCAGACAAAGCTTTGTGGGTGCGCATCTTAGCAAGGAATTAAGGGACGAATATGGTAAGAGGAGTATACCTGTTGTAAAAGGTGACAAAGTTCTCGTGGTTAGGGGCGACGATGACGGTAAAGAGGGAAAAGTCTTGAACGTTGATCTTAAAAAGGTAAGAATATTTATTGATGGTGTATCGTTGGTAAAGTCTGATGGGACCGAGGTTCCGAGAGCAATACATCCTTCTAATGTAATTATAACAAAATTAAATTTGGAAGACGAAGAAAGAAAGAAACTTTTGGAGAGGAGATAGATTGACAGCATATCAAAAGAGATTATCGGTACCTAATCTTTATCCTATCAACAAAAAAAGCAATAAATGGGTTGTAAAGTCTAATCCGGGCCCTCATTCGTATGAAAAGAGTGTTCCTTTATTGATTCTGCTTAGAGAGTATTTAAGGAAGGTAGATACGAAGAAAGAGGCAAAATATGTACTAGAGAACGGGTTGGCGCTGGTAGATGGTAGGGTACGTAAGGCATATCGGTTCCCTATAGGTTTATTCGATGTTATAACTCTTGTACCTGAAAAAGTAAGTTACCGAGTATTACTGACATCTAAAGGCAACTTGACTTTGAAACAGGTGGAAGATGCCAATGTTAAGTTATGCAGAATAAATACAAAACAAAAGGTGAAGGGTGGAGCGATTCAGATAGGATTACACGATGGAACGACTTTGCAGGTTAGTGAGGATTATAAGACTAAAGATTCCTTGCTCTTATCTATTCCAGATAAAAAGATCTTGAAACATTTAAGATACGAAGAGGGATCATTGGTTATGATTACCGATGGTAAACAAGTAGGAAGAATAGGTAAGATAAAACAGATTGAGATAAAAGAGGGGTCCAGTCCAAATATAGTTACGATTGAATCACAAAATGGTACTTTTGACACAACAGACGATTATGTATTTGTTATTGGGGAGGATAAACCAGAATTGGGTGGATTGATATGACCGAGGCTATTGAATATAAAAACCCGATGAGAGCACCCCACGTATATAAAGTCGTGGTACATATTGGTGTAGGAGAGAGCGGTACTAGGCTTACTAACGCGATGAAAGTTTTAGAAACGATAACAGGGCAAAAACCTACCAGAACTTTTGCCAAAAAGACGAGACCTGCGTTTGGTATTAAGAAAGGCGAGCCAATCGGGTGTAAGGTTACTCTTCGTAAGAAGAAAGCGGATGCGTTCTTGAAGAATGCGTTAAATGTTATTAATTATACGTTATACGAGGATCAATTTGATGATACGGGTAATTTTTCCTTTGGAGTTGTAGAACACTTGGGATTTCCAAATATCAAGTACGATCCGGCTATTGGAATATTTGGTATGGATATCGTCGTATCAATCGAGAGGCCTGGTGTACGTGTAAAAGCGAGAAGAATAAAGAGAGGGACTATCCCCAGATCGCATAGGATTAATAAAGATGAAGCGGTCAATTTTGCAAAATATCAATTAGGAATTAAGGTGATTTAAATTGAACAGCAATGATAAACATTCCGGACCAACAAACAAGATTTTTGGCCGTGGTGCAAATAAATGTTATAGATGTGGGCGAAGACAGGGGCTAGTTCGTAGATATAACTTGTATCTATGCAGACAATGTTTTAGAGAATTAGCCGGAAGTTTGGGATTTAAAAAATATTGGTGATTTAAAATGTTACTCGATCCTTTAGCAAACTCGTTATCTATAATTAAGAATGCAGAGAAGAGTGGTAAACCTGAATGTATTCTTAAACCTGCATCAAAGTTAATAGGCAATACTTTACGAGTGTTCTATAAAAAAGGGTATATTGGTGAGTTTGAATTTATAGAAGACGGGCATGGGGGCAGATTTAAAGTAAATCTTATCGGAAAGATCAATAATTGTGGTGTGATAAAACCCAGGTTTTCCGTTAAGATGGAAGAATTCAATGTATGGGAAGAAAGATATCTTCCTGCTAAGAACGTAGGTAGTATGATCATATCTACTCCAAAAGGAATTATTTCTCATCAAGAGGCAGAAGACCTGAATACAGGCGGAGTGCTTATAGCATTTGTATATTAAATTGAAAACAGATGTTCTTCACTCCTGTATAAGGTAAACCTACACCGTGAGATCATAATCCTGCCTTGTGCAGGACGGGAGTAAAGAACCAAAGGTTTTTATGACTATAAATGTAAA
>DUJX01000001.1 GCA_013329575.1 Halobacteria archaeon
GATTTGAAAAAGATACTTATTTCTCGATGGCTACGAGAGATATCAGGGCGTTACCTAAACTTGAGGGGACCGTTCATGTCAACATTATGCTGATCATCAAGTTCATGCAAAACTACCTATTCAATCCTAAGGATTATCCACCAGTAGATAAACAAAATCAGCCTAAAAACGACTCATTCCTTTTTAACCAGGGTCCTGCTCGAGGATTGGGCAAAATCCAGTTCCACGATTATCAAATAGCATATGACAGTTACGATCTGCCTAATCTGGACGTCTTTAAAGAACAGATAGAGGTATTCAAAGAGTTTTTAATGAATGCTACCCTTGATGCCAAACAACTTGAAGATATCGATTTTATGTTATCTATCGGTGAGATTTTTACGCTTATCGCGTATGGACAGCTGATACTCGAGAACGCCAAGATTTATGATATTGATACGGATATAATAGACCAGATATTCGATTTTATGATAAGAGATTTTTCAAAATTTGCTCTCCAAGTTTACAGCAAACCGAGCAGCAGAGACGAACAGAGAAAATATTGTTTAGATATGATAAAAAAACCTGTCGTTGATGAGGAAAGGTTTAACCGGGTATTAGATAACTACGTTTACTCTTTAAAGGATGTTTATGAGATGAACAAATGAGATAGTATATCGTAATTTTAATTTTAAATATTTTTATTTTTAATCTTTAATATTAGATTTTGTATAAAATTATATTGATATCATGTATAGTAAATATATGAATAAAAGTATCTTATGAAGACTATGAGGAGAAAAAATGAGATTAATTGATGATGTTTATTTTTATCCCGAAAGGGGTTTCTTAGATTGTAATACATACATAGTAGGAGACGCGATCATCGATCCAGGATCTCCGGCATACCTGTCTGATAAAATTAAAGAGATAGAACAGGATAAGATAGATGCTCATAGTATAAAATATGTGATAAACACGCATCTACACCCAGATCACAGCGGAGGAAACGATGATTTTGCAGAAGAGTTTGATGCAAAAGTTGCGGTTTACGAAGGAGTAAAACAGTATTACAGCCATTATGACATTGTATTGGACAAGAGTATAACGCTTAATGATATCATGATAGATATACTGCATACGCCCGGGCATTCTCCAGAGAGCATATCTTTGTATATTCCAGGATTGAAGATACTATTATGTGGGGACTTAGTATTCAAACAAGGTGTAGGTAGGGTGGATCTGATCGGGGGCAATGCTGAAAAGTTGAAAGAATCTATAAATAATGTGTCTACCTTGGATATCGAGCATCTTCTGCCTGGACATGGACCGATCATTAAGGGCAGCGATAATGTCAAGAAAAACTTCTCGTATATTATAAGATCATACTTTTGGATACTCTGAAAAACATTTAAACCAAAAAAACAACCGATTTTTCACTCTTGTGTATCACAAAAGAGGAGGCAAGAGTGAAAAACCAAGGTTTCTGTTATATATTGAAAACTTTTTTTATTCTCTGGTCAAAAACTTCTTTTGGAAGAGCACCGACCATCGTATCCACCTTCTTTCCGTCTTTAAAGAATAAAAAGGTGGGTATTGCCATTATTCCAAACCTCATTGCTAATCGGTTATTTTCGTCGGTATTGAGCTTTCCAAAGACTACTTTTCCGTGGTATTCCTTTGCCAGTTCTTCTACAACAGGAGCGACCATTCTGCACGGTCCGCACCATTCAGCCCAACAATCTATCATCACGTTAGGATATTTAGAAATAAAATCTTCAAAATTTTTCTCATCGACTACAACCGGCTTGTCAGGATACTCATCCTTTTCTTCAACCTTTTTCATAATCTCCTCCATCTTCCTCTTTTTTATCTCTTCAATAATTTTATCATTCTCATGATTAATATCATCATTATTAAAATTATCTTCTTTCATCTTTTATTGCATCCTCCATAGCTTTTTTATGGGCCTCTGCTGCCAGATGTATCCCCTCTACCTCATCGGCCACGTAATTGTAGCCTCTCGGTGCACGGCAAGGATAATACTGGGCAAGTAACGCCGCCTGTTGTGGAGCATCTTCGACAGAACAACCGAGAATATTTTCAGCGACAAAATAAGATGCGCCGCAAGGAGCAGATTTAACCGCCTCGCAAGAGACTATTCGTCCGTCTTTTATCTTACACTTAAATACAGGCATACCAAATAGCTTAGTATATTCTCCTAATGCAGGAGATGCCTTCTCACCGAGCATACACATAACTCTAGGAAATGCAAATGTGACACCGGTCTTTTTTAGTTCTTTGATTATAGCAGATCTCTCAGAGTACCAAACAGCCTCTTCTCCTGGAATCAGCAACTCCGTATTATTTTTTGCGCACAATTCCGCAATATATAAGTCTAGATCAATATGTAATGCAAAGGAGATTACTAAATCAGAATCTTTGAAGAACCAATGGTCTTCATTACTTATGTAATCTTCTGGATAATCGATAAGCGATGGCAAATCTTCCTGTACTTCAATAAACGTTACTTCAAATGGAGAATGGCTTTTTAAGGTATCAATAAGACGTGATCCGTATTTTCCCCTTTTAATTACCCCTATTTTCAACAATCAGCCTCTCTTTTATCGATTTTATAGATTTTATAACTTCTGAGTCAGGATCAAGGTCCAATATAGGAATCTCTTCCCTATCCGATTTAATTAAGCCTAAATCAAATGGTATTACACCTAACAAAGGTATACCAGATTCAGAAAGACTTTTTTGTATAAATTCTTCCTCATCTTTGCTGGATATCTTATTTCCTACTGCAAAAACGTTTTTTATACCTATATCATTTGCTAATTGTTTTACTCGTTCTGCTGTCTCAATCGCGCGTTTTCCTGGCTCAACAACCACGATCATAGCATCGACGCTATCTGCAATTCCTCTTCCGAGATGTTCTATCCCAGCCTCCATATCCATAACGATTATCTCATCCCGTTTGGTAACGGTATGCCGTATTAGAGCTCTTAAAAAAGATGCTTCAGGACAATAACAACCAGTACCACCTTTTTTAACCGCGCCCATCACGAGAAGTTTTACGTTATCCGGTCCTTCTGCACTGTATTTATCGACTATATCATCTACTTTAGGATTAAGTTTGTAAACTCCCCCTTTTATACCTGCTCTGTCCTCTATAAGTTTCTTATGCTCAATTATAGGTGTTGGCGCATTTTTAATACCAATAGCAGAAGCAAGGTTCATATCAGGATCCGCATCTATTGCTATAACGGAATATCCATCCTGTCCAAACAGCCTTGCCAAAATTCCTGCCAATGTGGTCTTTCCAACGCCACCTTTACCTGCTATTGCAATCTTCAAAAAAATTCATCTCTTTTCTAAATAAAATTGTATTTACTTTTATATAAAAATAAAAAAGAAAAAATTATTTTTAAGCTTTAGTCTGCCAGTGATCCTCCATCCATTTGGCTATTCTACCCGAATCGGTCGGGCCTACCAAGACTTTCATACCGGTCTCGTCTTCGGTTGAACCAGATAATCTTGCAGCAAGTCCTGGCAATACCAAAGTGTTGTGTTTTATCTTCTCTTTTGCTTTTGTAGCCTCAATAGCCTCTTTTATCTTGCCAGGATTCAACTGGCCACCGGCAACCGATGCCTCCACGCAGATACCATCGGAATCTACTACCAAAAGATACGAATTTATATTGTTCGATTCCAGATCGCTCTTTACCGTAAAGTATGTAAGCGCAAAGTTTGTCGTCAGGAAGAGAGGAGAATTCTCGTCAGGGGTGCCCATCTCAAATAGACCAGGCTCAACCCGTACAGGAGATCTCGGGTCTGTATATATATTGAATCTTAGATGAATAGCCGGTAAGATAACATAAGGTGCAATATTATGAAATACCAACAAGTCACCATATTTTATGGTCTCCAATATCGTCAATATCGATTCAGAGATAGCCTGTTCTAACTCATCTTTACCTTTGCTTACTAAAGAAGCAATCGCGGGTATGCCTATGATCGGAAACGCTACATCTTTGTTACCATCTTTTATAGCACTTCGTCTCAACTTGATAAACCGCTCAAATGTACTCATAAGCTGCTTTCCAGACGGATATGTACCAGGATCAAGTATAAGTTCATTCATTCCCATCTCGACAAACGTTTTCGCCAAAGATGCCAATTTGTCCAGATCTGGAGAGAACAGCACGACCGGTACTTTATACTTATCTATGAGTTCTGCAACTTTTTGCCAATTATCCTCGTTTGCTGCATACACGAGAGGTCTTTTATCCTTAACAACCTCCAATCCTGCTTCTAAAACATCCGGGTTGAAAGACATAAGAATGAGTGGCAACTCTGTCAGATCTTTTACCTTTTTAACACATTCCGCAAACTTTTTAGGATCGTCCGAGACACTTCGTATTGCGATCATATCCAGTCTTAAAAAACTCCCAACATAGAATTTTTTGTAGTTACTGACAAAATTCACCCGTTCCGTGATCTCTTTCTCATCCATTACATCGGTTACGTCATAAGCAAACGGTGGTTGATTATAAAAAGTCAATTGATGCCTGTATAGAACATCTTCACCGCCAACGTGTACGGCTTTATCTCCAATCCCGATAATAATCTCTTTTATCTCAGGAGAAAGCATCTCTTTTAATTTTTCGTACTCTTCTTTGTATGAATCATCCAAAATCTCTTTGCACAAATCTAACGATTTAGAACGATCGATAAGTTTAGAAGCGAATGCCATACATGTCTCTTCTCCGCATTCCTTACAGTTGGTACCAGGGAGATAATTATAAACCTCTAACGGACTCTGTACTTTCATCTTTATACCTCCTTTATCCAATTGGAAATATCTACTTTTTCACCCTCAATCATACCGAGAAGCGCCTGTGTCGTCTCTTTTAGAACACGAACGGACAAAGGATGCATCATCATGAACAAGTTAACTCCCGCAAGGGCAAGCGGCAGTCCTGTATATATCTCCCATAACGGACCTCTAAAATCTCGCGTTCCCCATTCAGAATCTTCTGGCATCGGGGACTCTTTCATCCATGCCTCCCTCGCACCCCAAGCATTAGTCGTTCCTGATGACATTGGAAAATTCAACTCGTCATCTCCGCCTAATGCAGCGAGGCGTATCCGTTCCATGTTTGTATAAGCATAATCAAGACCATAACCAAGCGCAGCCGTTGTAGGATCCATCACGATCCGATCTCTAGGCATCTCAACAACTTTTAATAATTTTCTGTTGAGCTCACGCTGGTTATTCATATCTAGCTGCGTCCAAGACAGAATATTATGCCCGTATTTTTTGGCAGCGTTTCCAATTCTCTCCCAGTCCATATCCTTGTTTGCCGAAGCAATCAAGCATCTTTCTCCTTCTGCTACTTCTGCAGCTTTTTCTAAGACCTCTGGATCTTTTTCTGGGTTTCCTGATCCACCTATTACTATAGGAACATCTACAGCCTGTAAAACTTCTTCTATGGCAGCGGCTGCTTGTTGAGGAGTTTTATCCATAACTTTAGGGCCGGTTCCAATAAGGTGTATTGTCACCATGTTTGCACCGAAGTCTTTTACAGCTTTTTTAGCCCAGTCTCCGGGATGTTCCATCACATCTTCAAAATGTTCTCTTATTGGTCTTGGTAACCCTGGCATTGGAATATCGAAAACATCGAAGGTTACTACTGGAGGATTTGGCTGTGGCTCTTCAAATCTGTATAAAGCTTTTTGTCCCCCTAAAAATACTGGTTTTCTTGTTCCTGCACCAAGTTGAACTTCTGCTACTTCACCAGGATAGTTATAAATTGGTGGTTTGAATTCTTCAGCCAGTATTGCTTCTCTAACAATCTCAGCTTGTTGAGCTTGCCTTTGAGCTGTTTGAACAACTTGCTGGATTGCAGGCATTATATTGAGTTCAAGTTCTTCAAAATCCATCCTGAACTCATTTAGTTCTATGGTATCTGTATTTTCAAGCAGTTTAAGAAGTTGTGTCATTTTATCCATTTACCCACATCCTTTAAATTCTAAAATTATTTTAAATTTAAACTGTTTACTATCTTTGATATAGCAGCATTTGCATTGGAATCATCAGGAAGATTAATTAAAGGTTTCCCCTCTGAATCATATTCAGAAACAATTTCATCTTCATATATTGTCCCAATAACGTTTAGTCCTGTTTCACTTACTTTCTTAAGTACTTCATCTTCTTTATCTAACTTTACACGGTTTACAATTAAATGAAGCTCTTTAAAACTTATATCCAGTTCTTTTGAAAGTTCTCCAATTCTTTGCGCTGTTAAGATGCCTCTTTTTGATGTATCTGTCACTACAAGCATGATGTCAACATTTTGCGTTGTCCTTCTGCTTAAGTGTTCAAGCCCTGCTTCTGTATCAATCACTATGATATCATAGTTTGATGAAAGTGTTTCAATGATTTTTCGAAGCATATTATTGACTGCACAGTAGCAACCACTTCCTTCAGGTCTTCCCATTACAAGAAGGTCAAATTCAGGAGTTTCCATTACAGATTCCATGATCTTATAATCCAAAATATCCCATTTATTCGCGCCTGAAGGTATATTTCCTGCTGCAGTGTCTTTTTTGAGTTCTTCTCTAACATCTCCAACTGTACGTTCGACACTTATTCCAAGTGCTTCTGGCAAGTTAGAGTCTGGATCTGCATCTATTGCTAATATATCCTTACTGCTGCCCATTAAAGATTTGATAAGAAGAGAGGATACAAGTGTTTTACCTGTTCCTCCTTTTCCACTTACTGCTATTATCACTAATTTACCCCTATTTAAAAATTTAATCTATTTCCTTTTGATTATTACCTTTTCAGCGTAGACTTTCGCA
>DUJX01000106.1 GCA_013329575.1 Halobacteria archaeon
AATTTTTGAAATAAAGCAAAAACTATATATATAAAATTGATATTAGAGGTATCAAATATAAAACAGATATAATAAAACTTAATGCGCTGGTAGTGTAGTGGTTATCACTGGAGCTTGCCAAGCTCCAAACCCGGGTCCGATTCCCGGTCAGCGCATATCTGTTTTGAAACATCCGATCGTCAACCGATATGTACCTATTTTGGCTTTTTATCTTTTTTATTTTTTTATATGGTGTGGTAATGACAATGTGTAATGTTGTAGAAGATTGGATCGGTTATACCGATTCTTGAGCCGTTTCAGCCTCTTTATCATATGTGGGATTGATGCTTTGCATCATAGCATCTTTCAGTGATATCCAATATTTGACAACTCCGCCTAAATAATTACCGAGACAACCAGGAGATAGATCTTCTGGAAGAGAGACATATCCTCCAAGCATTGGAAGACAAAAGAATATCATCAATCCTATTATAAGAATAATAGGTAAGACTCTCATATCATTATATAATAACCTCTTTTATATTTATAGATTATGATGATACAATAAGATTTTATATGATGCCAGACAACGTAAAAATCACTATTTATAATAATATCGAAGCTTTTAAATATAAATAATATTTAATTATGTTTAAATGTTACACAATAAAAGATCTGTATATTTAAATTAAGGAGCATTATCAATGTCACATATCAAACCGCTCGGTAAATCTTTAAAAGGAAGAGATTTGATTGCATGGAGAAAGATAGAAGAAAAAGCGTTTGAGGGGGATAAAAATTATATCCCTTTCCCTTACGGGGCAAAAGAGGAGGAGGAGAAAGAATATTTTGTGTTGATGGAGGGGGATAATGAGATAGGAAGAGCATCTACTACCATCGATAAGGTCTGGATACGAAAAAGAGGCGAGAACATTGGGTTTATAGATGAGTTTGCCATACTCCCTGATTATAAGAAAGAGGCCGGTGTATTGATAAAACACTGCATATCTAATCTTAAGGACAAAAAAATCGATAAAATTTTTGTCAGAAGAAGCCCATTATTTCCTGGACTGTTATGCGACCCAAAAGAGCCGCCTACGTTTCTCATGCCTTATAATCCAAAATTTTACATAGATATCTTTTTGAAAGAAGGGTTTAAGGTAGAAAAAGAATGGGTAGAGACACGATTAAGGCTACCAGCTAGTTTAACAGACGATATTTCACCGTTGTTTACCGATAGAAAGATCAAAAAATTGTTTTTTAAATCTAAAAATCCAGAGGACTTTCAGCGGCATAAAGACGATGTTTTAAAGAGATTGACCAAAAAAAACGTACCAGAATCGATGATACAGGATGTCTCAAAGGCGTATGAATTCATTAAAAAGAACGATTCACATATTGTTAGAATAGATGCCTTGAACATAGAAGAGATGAAGGAGTTAAGCAAGTTTGAACAAGATATCTTTTTAGGCATGGAACATTTTGGATACAACCCGCGTGATTTCATGGGATCAGGGGAGGTTACGTTCTCTAAAAAGATGCAGCTTAGATTTACAAACTATCTTCTCAAGATAAAGACGATCGCTTTAAGACGATCGGATAACAAGTTGATCGGATATGTAACATATTTAGGTGATTTAGCCGCGCCTATGCTGAAAATAAGGGAAAAAAAAGGATTTTTAAATTTCTTCCGTTTATTAAAGTATGCAAGAACCAATGATAGCTACATGATCGGTGGATTGGGGATAGATGAGAACATAAGGGGATTGGGTGCTGTTAGATCTTTATTTGCAGTGATTTTAAAGATAATGGCAGACGATGGAGTGAGAAGATTGACTACCGGTCCGACATTATCCGATAACATTCCTGTCCAAAAGACCGTAGAGATAATAATAGAGGCGTATAACTTAGGAGCAGACAAGATTAACTATGTTACTCTATCCTACGATTTAAAAAAATGATAATTTATGCGTTGATGATTATAACCACTACCACATTAGAAACGGGATTGCAGATTATAGATTACAATAAGATAAAGAGAGCGATATTTAAATTTTGTTAATACGATCTTTCTCATCCTTTTTTATTATTCTTATCATTATTTCTTTTTTCTACAATATTACGTGCCTTTATGGCATAATCCAAGATTTCTTTCTCTTCTAATTCCTCTTTCTGATATAACGATTGTATAAACAAGATTAAAAAAAGAGTCAATACGCTTCCCGCGAGTGCTATTATTAACCTATTAAAGAACGAGTAAAGAGGTATAAACGGAATAGTAGACAGAAGAAAAGTATATCTGTTAAAATAGAGTATGATATCCAAAAGATAGACAAAGAACGAACTACAGAGAGATATAAAAAATAAAGATAGATAGATCATCCTGCTATCATATAGCATATCGTGGATCTTATCGCCAAAGATTAGAAAGACGGTACCGAATATTACGAAAAGTACTATAAGATAGATAACAAAATAATAGTTTTGAGCGTCTGTCGGTAACAACAAGACGCTTCTAAGAAAAAACGATAGAATAGGTATACCAAACAAGAGAGTTGCAATCTTCCAGTGGTTTCTGTATAACAGACCGGTAAATAGCGTTCCTCCGATGGACATGATTAGAACACCAAAGTCTATAAATCCTTCGTTTATAAAATACAGTATGCATCCGATCAATGTGGCTATAGAACCATAGAACGGTCCAAGAACAAAACCATTCGTTATGCATAAAGCATCTTTTAATAGGTTAATCGATTCTCCCGATCCAAAGAAGGAGAACTCACCTATAAAATAAAAAGTGACGAATAAAAAAAATCCGAGCGATAATATCAAGAGGATATTGATCAGACGAACCTTCCTTATCTCTTCTATAGCATCCATAATCTAAATCCCTGTCTTTTTTGGTTTTTGATATAACTGCATTTGATATTAGTATTTATAATTATCTTCTTTTGTTAATCAAATAAGGTCGTACAGGAGATCTAAAAAGCAGGATATCGATATAAATATCGAAATCTATGCCGTATGGCTTCTGACGTGTATCATTCTATTCTATTTTATTCTATTTATCTAATCGGATCACACATATTTTTTTAAAAAGATGCTTAACGATTCCAGATCGTTCTTATCTAAAAAGTTCAGGTTTGTAATTACAGCATCGGATAGCGAATTTTTACACTCGCATTCGGCATTTTTAAGATCAGGGATTATATCTTTCAATATCGCCTTAACCTTTGCTACGTTCAACCCGACATTCTCTTCGACGAGGCTTACACTTACCTCTTCTTTCTCTCTCCATACATCATAATCGGTCACCATTGCGAGCGTTGCATAACATATCTCGGCTTCTCTGGCAAGTTTTGCCTCAGGAATAGCCGTCATTCCGACTAAATCAAAACCCAACCTTCGATATACGTTAGATTCTGCTTTTGTGGAGAACTGAGGACCTTCTATACATACATAAGTCCCTCCTTGTTTAATACCGGTATAACCTTTTTTTACAGCCAGATCATAGATCGTCCGTGACAACCTTTTACAGAACGGTTCTGCAAAACTTATATGGGCTACAAGATCCTCGAAGAACGTGTTAGCCCGGTTCTTTGTCCGGTCATAGATCTGGTCTGGTATGACTATGTCGAGAGGTTTGATATCTTCTCTCAAACTCCCAACAGAACAGACGCTTATGATATCTTGTACGCCGAGCTTTTTAAATGCAAATATGTTAGCCATGTAATTAACCTTGGTCGGGGAATAGATATGCCCTCGCCCATGACGGGAGATGAAGGCCACCCTTTTGTCTCTCACCCATCCGAGAGATATTACGCTCGTAGGTTTACCAAATGGCGTATCCAGGTTTATTTCCTTGCTATCTTCAAATATATCCGGATCATATACTCCGCTTCCTCCGATAATTCCTATATCTACTTTTTCTATCTTTTTTAGCCCTTCTGAATCTTCTCTCATTGCATATCCTTCTCTCTTCTCTTTACGATGTACGTCCCGTCATGCTCTTCTATGATATCTCGAAATACCATCTCGTTCAATATCTCGCCCAGTCTGTCCGGTTGAATCATCTCAAGATAGAATGGTTCGATCTGATAAAAATCTTTTAATTCTTTTTTAATCTCTTCCACTGCCCAATAATCCTTAGAATCCTCGCTCATGATCCTCGATATTATATCTACCATATCCTCGATAAAATTCCATGGATAGATAATCCAAGCCCATTCGTCCAGATATTCAGCATAAAAATCTATTTTTGCCGTAGAGGTAAATAAACACTGCAAGACGGATGTCCTGACCTCTTTAGGATTGAGTTTTAAGATATAATCTTTTGCACTCTCTATACTCTTGCCCGTATCGGTTATATCGTCCACGATGAGAACGTTTTTACCTTTGACTGCACGTTCATCCAGATCATATTTAACTATTGCCTTATCTCTAGTCAATGCAGTTCCGACATAATGCTCAATTTTTAATCCGATTAAGTCATGTAATCCGATAAAATCGCACAAAACTCTTCCTGCAACCCAGCCTCCCCGAGTAAGAGCTACAATTACATCTACTTTAAAATCTGAATCTTTTATCTTTGTGGAAAGATTGCGGCATAGGTTGTATATATATTCCCAGTTAGTCAGGACACATTTTATCTTTGTTTTAGTCATATTAGATCAGCGACCGATTATTTTGATGAACTTAAGTTATTCTTATAGTTATCACAAATATATATTAATTATTCTTTTTGTTTTTAATAAAGGATAAGATCTACAAAAAAACAAATAAATAAGATAAATAAGAATATTTAATAAAAAAGAATAAAAAACTAAAATGGCTTATGGCTTAATATTGTTTATTTACCCTGTAAAAGAGAGGGCAACAACATAGCCGGTATCACAGCAGAGAAAGCACTACACATCGCAATTATTGGCGAGAGACATAATGATAAACACCCAAAAGTACTATTTATTATCGCAGCGATGATTGCACCAAGATCGCATATAGGAAAAGCGTCCTCTTCTTCAAACAGTCTTCTAATACTTCTCATATTTAATCCACCTCCTTTAGGATCGTAGATATATATTTTGTTTTATTATATATCAAGATATTTATTTGTATTAAAAAATACGACTATTAAATAATATTATAAAAAGATGACAGCACTCTTTGCGTCCGTTCCTTTCCTAAGATCACGCTTATCTTGGAATAATTCTCAAAATCAACTCTTAACCTGCTTTTTATGTATGATAAAGACTCTTCCAGAGAAGAAAATCTCAACGGTATATGAGATAACGCCTTTTTTACATTCTCTCTAACTTCCCACACTCCAACCGGTATATAATACTCATCGCTGATCTCTCTAAAACATATCACTCGTGCCTTTTTGCCCATATTCAGCATCTTATCCAGTATAGGCAACCTTGCAGCGTAATATCCTCCGCCTTGCAACCGTGCATACGTCTTTCTCCCTTTCTCTGGGTCGTACTCACTCGTAATGCTCACACCACCGGATGACCAGACGCTTCCAGGCATCCAACACTCGATATTCTCAAACTCAAACGAGCCAGGCATGAACAGAATCTCAAAATGGTTTCCGAGGTATGTATTACCAAAGACCAAAAATTCGTCTATAGATGGGAGATACTTCACCTCGTCCTTGATTTTAGTCGCAATTATATCGTCTACGGCAGTTATAGCCCATCTGGTAGGGACAAACCGTCTTCTCTTTCCAATACCCATCGTTCCAGCAGAAAAAATCTTTGTCAGGTAATATTCGTCGTACCCGCGTCTATAAAGGGAGTACAATCCGTTACTTGCGTTCAGATCTGCGTCAAAATATATCTTCTCGACACCGTTTGGTATAGAGATATTATTAGCGATGGAGAAGGTTTTAAGATTAGCAGACGGCGGTAAAGGTTCGCTTATCGGATCGAAAGCAAGGTTTAATCTCGGCTTTTTTATAAATTTCGCCTCAACATCTACGGGTTTTGCCGATAAGGTTAGTTCCTGAATATTTTTTAAATTATAATCGGGATTTTTTGCCTGATCTACATGGATCAGACTCTTCGAGCGTACCAATGATGTCCTGTACCCGATGATCTCGTCCAAAGATAAGCCGTACCATTCTGCTGGATAATCCAGAATACGGAAGGCATCATAATCCTCGTACGATCTTAAAGAGATCATAGGTCCCATCTGTATCTTAGGATAACCTACCCATCCGACAAAGATACCCGGCGGGCTGAAATTGTGAACCTCTTTCGATAATAAATCTGTAACAGAGCTACTGATCAGTTTTTGATCCAGTATCGGGCATCTTTTCCTTCCGCATAAAAGTTTTAAACCTTTACATTGCAGACAGACCCCTCTTCTTTTGAAATAGTATCTTTCATCGTTCTGGTCATATATCTGCAAAAATCTGCTCAATCTTTGATTGTTATGCATGAGATAACCCCTTTTATCTATTATAGAAAAATTAGATGACTTATAACAAATGTAATCTTGTGGTTTAAGTCTTAATATAGATATATCGAGAATACAGATAAGTTTAACGCAATACCAATCTAAATTCTTATTAAAAAATCAAAAAGTTTAAATCCTACCGATCATAAATAAAGATCGCAACATATCGTGATATAAAGGTTTATATAACGGTATAACGATATCGAGATAAAAAGGCATATACTAAAAAATGCCCGGGTGGTGTAGTGGCCTATCATGCGGCCCTGTCGAGGCCGCGACTCGGGTTCAAATCCCGACCTGGGCGTTTTTGTCTTTTTGTTTTTATTTTGTTTTTAATTAGTTATCATTTCGAAGGTATCTCTAATGGTCTCTGTTAGATCTAGCGGGAGTTATTTGAAAGGGCGAGATTTGATCTCATGGCGAAGGGTTGCCGATAAGGCTTTTGCAGGTAATACAAATTATATCCCATCGTCGATGTATATACGTGAGGGAGAGGAGAGAGAGTTTTTTTTTATGGAAGATGGAGACAAACCAGTAGGTAGAGCCTGTGTAACGATAGATAAGGTCTGGATTGAACGAAAGATGGAGAATATAGGATTTATAGATGATTTTATTCTGGTACCGGGATACGAAGATGATGCAAAGATGTTGATAGACCCATGTCTTTCCAGTATCAAAGACAAAGGTTTAGACGGTGTGTATCTACGAAATAACGGATTTCCTGCCCTACTTTCCGAAGGATACGAGCAACTACCACCTGCACAATTGCCGTATAATCCACCGTCATATATAGATCTTTTTACGAATTACGGATTCGAGAAGAGGGCTGAATGGAGTAACATGCGGGTTAAGTTGCCATCGTTAAACAGAGAAGATATCGAGGCCGGCGAGAAGAGATTGGAAGATGCAAATATCAAGATAACCTTGCTGAATTTGAAGGACAAAAAAGCCGTGAAAGAGTACAGCGACCTGTTAAACCGTGTGTTCATAACACATTTTGGTTTTAATCCAAGAGAGTTCATTTCTTCATATGATACGACTAAAAAACGCGCTTTAGCGAGATTTTCAGCCCGTTTAAGCAAGTTAAGGATATATGTAGGATATGAAGACAAGAAGATGATATTTTATTTCTCCTTCTTCTCAGATATGAATCAGTATTACAAATCGTTACGTGATAATGGGAAGAATCCCTTCGGATTAGGTTCACTCTTAAGATTGATCTTCCGAGGTCCAAAAAATGTGGATAGAGCAAGAATCGGGAGTCTGGGGATCGATGAGGGATTTAGAGGTATAGGATTGATCTCCGATATATTAGGATATGGACTCGGATGGATGACAGAAGATGGGTATAAAGAGTTCGATACGGGGATCGTATCCGACGAGAATATGCCCGTATTCAAGATAATAGAAAAAATATCGAGGGATTGGGGTGTAAAAGAGATCACGTATATGAAGTATTATACACTGGCTTATATGTTCTCATGATCTCTTAATTCTCTAAATCTCTCTTTAGTCTCAATTTTTTAATTTTTTGTAAGTTCTATCATCTTCTTTATAGGTATAATCGCTTTATTAGCTATATATTCATCAATCTTTACATGTATCGCCTCGGTTTTTAACGCATTTTCTGCCTTATCAAGAGTATGAATCTTCATCGATGGGCATACCGAGAACTCGGATATAGGATAAAACTCTTTATTGGGGATATCTTTTTTTAATCGATGGATAAGTCCGACCTCTGTACCTATCAAGAACTCTTCTTTGCTGGATTCTTTACAATATCGTATCATACCGCTCGTCGATGTAATAGCATCGGCTTTTTTCTGGACGTCCACCGTACATTCAGGATGTACGACTATCTCGGCATTTGGATGCTTTTTAACCGCGATTGATAAATCCTCGGTCGTAATTTGGTAATGTGTAGGACAAAAGCCAATCTTTGGCACAGGTATTATCTCTTTCGATGTCCTATCTGCGACATAACGTGCTAGATTCATATCAGGACCGAATAAAACTTTGTCGGAGTCCATTGAATTTACAATCTTCAATGCATTAGATGATGTGCATATTGCATCGGCATATATCTTATGCCTTGCGAGAGTATTGATGTATAAAACAACCTTTGCATCAGGATACATCCTTTTATAACTCAACAGCGAGTCTGTATCGAGCATCTGCGCGAGTGGACAGGTTGCGATATCAGGAACCAACACTTTTTTATCAGGATTTAAGATAGCAGCGGTCTCTGCCATGAAATCTACACCACAAAATAGAATCAAATCTGCATCTATCTTTGATGCTTTCAAAGCAAGCTCGAACGAGTCGCCTACAAAATCGGCAATATCTTGTATCTCCGGTCTAACATAATTATGTGCAAGGATTATAGCATTCTTCTCTTTTTTAAGATTCTCTATCATCATTTTACGATCAGACCTTTTATCGTTTATTTCATCGTTTAATCTTTTTTAAAAACTTTGACTTTAATTTTATTTTATAAACATCAAGACGGTTAAACATTACATTTAAATATTGTTTTATAA
>DUJX01000040.1 GCA_013329575.1 Halobacteria archaeon
TTAAGGTTTCCTCGTCTCATCTCGTTCATTAACGTAACAACGAGTCTTGTCCCTGTACAACCGATAGGATGGCCCAGAGCAATCCCTCCACCGTTCACGTTGGTTTTATCGAGATCTATACCGAGCTCTTTGATGCATGCTACCGCCTGAGAAGCAAATGCTTCGTTAAGTTCTACGAGCTCTATATCGTCGATGGTAAGATCTGCCTTTTCAAGAGCTTTCCTGGTTGCAGGGATCGGTCCAAGACCCATATAGGCAGGATCAACACCACCAGATGAATATGATACTATCCTTGCAATCGGTTTAAGATTTAACTCATCTGCTTTGTCTTTTGTCATTATTAAGACAGATGCCGCGGCATCGTTTATTCCAGACGCGTTTCCTGCTGTGACGGTACCGCCTTTCTTGAACGCGGGTGATAGTTTTGCCATTATCTCCATGCTCGTCTCTCTCGGATGCTCGTCTGTATCAAACAATACAGTCTCTTTCTTCTTTTTTATCGGCACAGGCACTATCTCATCCTTAAACTTACCCTCTTTTATAGCCTTTAATGCTAATTGGTTACTTCTTAACCCTATCTCGTCTTGTTCTTCTCTTGATATCGAGTACTTTTCGGCTATGTTCTCTGCGGTAAGCCCCATATGGTAACCATAAAATATCTCCCATAAACCGTCGTGCACCATGACATCCATTATCTCTCCAAAAGCGGTAACATTCATTCTATAACCCCATCTTGCGGATGGTAGAGCGTACGGTGCATAACTCATGTTCTCCATTCCGCCTGCAATTATAACATCTGCATCCCCTGACTTGATCGCTTGAGTTCCGAGAATTATAGATTTTAAACCCGAGCCGCATACCTTGTTTACTGTATATGCAGGCGTCTCTTTCGGAATGCCAGCATAGATTGATGCTTGCCTTGCAGGGTTTTGCCCCTGTCCAGCCTGAAGAACATTTCCAATTATCACTTCATCGATTAAGACCTCTTTTAATCCGTCATCCCAATCATAATATTTTTTTTCAACGTCGCATAAACCTTTATCGATAGCATCCGGCGCAAAATATGGGTTTTTCTCCCCAAACTTAGGTCTAAGACCGGCTTTTTTAAGCACATCTTTTATAACGATGGCACCGAGATTTTTTGCAGGTATATCTTTCATCGATCCACCAAAATTACCGATAGGTGTTCTGACCCCACTTACAATAACTACATCATTAGATTCCATTTTTGACATTAAATATCATAACAACGTATCTTATATATTACTTTACTTTTTAAAAGATCGATCATCATAATTTAATATTTAAAAATAGTTTTTTAATGCTTTGAGACGTAGATTATATCATGAAGAAAGAAGAGATCGAGAGAGAGAAGAATGAATGGATTGAAAGATTGAAAAAAGATGGAAAGATTACCGATGTCGAAAGACTGCGAAAAAGCGGGTTGTTTGCGATTCAAAACCCAGTTAGACNNATATTAGACGAAAGATAATAGAATTTATGGTCAGATCTGAACCAATAACTTCAGATAAGATATCAGAAGAATTAAATCTCGATAAAAACCAGATAAAATTCCATCTAAGCATGCTTGAGACCGCTTTATTTGTAGAGAAGAAAGATAATGATACTTATGTACTAACACCGAGAGGGGTAGCATACGTTGAGAATGCAGATTGGGAGATTTATTAAACCGATTTATCATCAAAATCGTTTAAATTATTTAATTTTAACTATCTAAACCGAGCCCTTGTCGGGTCATATGGGCTATCTACAATCTATAATAAAAGAGTAATAAAAAAAAGAAAAGAGATAAAATATTATCCTCCTTTTTTTACTACTTTTGCGTTTGCCAAAGCTGCATTTGAGACTATGATCTCACCTTTATCGGTCTTTATAGTACAGGATAGGTTGTTTATATCAACGATCTCACCTTTTACATCTGCCGTCTCAATTATATCGCCTTTCTTTGCTATCTTCTTTAGTTTGATACCTACACCTACATCAGAACCGTAATCTTTGAATCCAAAACTTAGAGCCACTGCAATAGGTATTATGAGCGCAATGACAGCCAGCGCGAGTATCGTATTCAGGATCATTACCTCTATACCGATCTGATCCATTGCGATAAAGATGCCTATGACTATGATCAGATACTTGGCGCATGCAGAGATCACAGATCCGAACGGTATCTCGTTCTCTTTCGTCCAGCCATCCACTTTTCCACCAAGCCATGAACCGAGCCACCAAGCAAAGACCAAGATTGCAATCGCGGCAACAACAGCAGGTAACCAGAGAAGAACGATATTAATAAACTCTGTCAATATTGGAATACCGAGGATATCAAAGGCCAGCTGGATAAAGAGCAGTATAACAAATACTTTGATAACAATGTCAATGATTTTATTAATCAGACCTTCGTTTCGAATAACGGTCTCAACCGGTTTTACGAGTTGATCAAAATTGATCGCCTTCAGTATTACATCGACGAGCCCGGCACAAAATTCTGCTATTATCAGGCCGATTAGGACTATGCCTGTTGCTACTATGAATCGCGGGATGTAAATCAGGATGGGTCCTACAATATTTGCAAGAAACTCAACGTTCAGAACCTGAAACGCACCTAAAACAAAGAATAGGATGATAAAAGCCTCTAATCCATAGTAAAAGAAATCTATTACCTTTATACCTGTTTTTTCAATGGTTTTATCGACATATCCAAAATATTTTTCCAGATCAAACTTGCTCAAGATCTTTTTTATAGCCTCGACGACTAAAAAAGCCACGGCGATGCCTATTATTACAATTACAATAGCTGCAATAATCCTGCCTAAGACTAACGAGATCGCTGCTAATATCGGTACAATCTGCGGGATATTAACCAATCCAAACCCCCATCCGATGAACATTATAAACAATGCCCAGAAGACCAACGTCCCTATGAGTGAACTCACTGATTTAAACCCGATCTTTTGAAACGCCTGTGTAAGTTTTATTCTCTCGCAGAATTTTTCAAATCCTACCTTATCAAGAATCTTGACGATGAGTCCTTTTATCCCTCTCGAGATAAAATAACCTATAATAATAACCAAGATCGCTCCGATTATTCCCGGTCCAAATGCCACGACATCTGAAACAAATTGATCAGCTATTCCATTCCAATCTACCATATTTATACCTCCATTAAGATTAACGGATAATCTTATATTTAAATTTAATTAAAAATTGTTAAATTTAAATAATACTGAATAAGAAATAAAAGATCCGATCTTGATCTTACTTGTGCTATTTAGGTAAACGATATCAAGAAAGAGCATTCGTGTAGATAGAATACGTAAACCAGGTTACAAGGGATAAATGACGATAGTCGTATGCATATTTTTTGATTGGTATATAAATCTAAAATAGAATGTGAAATGTGTATAATGATTAATTTACCTTATAAACGTATAAACATCCTTCATTGGAAGGCGTTTGATCAATATACCCCTACGATCAAGTAAATCAAAAATCTTTTCTTTGACTTTATCAAACGGTGTATCTATCACATCATTCTTATTAAACAACTCATTGAAGATAATCTTTCCTGCATCGTCATCTTTTTTAACGATAAAAACTTCCGAATCTTCGTGAACATACACGTTATTCAACAAATGGTCTCGGTCTTGATCTATTATTCCAATGACCGGAATATTAAACCTATATGCGATATCCGATACTACTGAGGTGGTATCATCACCTATGCTTACCAATCCGTTACAATTTTTTATAATACGATAAATATCGTAGCCTGCATGATCTAAAAAACCAATACTAGTACGATCCGTAATAATGTTAAGATCATTTTGGCCTGAGACTCTCGGATGGTAGTACATCTCATAATCTCGTAACGATTTTGTCGTATCTATCTTTATTTTGTCTAACTCGATCTCGTGCATCTTGCTTAATTTTTCTAACGCCTCTTTTTTGGGCGATATATTCTTAATCTCAACTATCGTTCCTCCTTTTTCCACGACGATAACATCGTCGGATATAGCTCTGCCCATATTCAGCCCATTGATCAAGACAAAATCACCCGGCTCAACGGCCAAGACCTTCCTGAAAGTTTTTTCTCCGTCATGCCACAATACTCTGCCAAACTCTGGTGGCTCTTTTATTGTTAGAGAAAATTTGGCAACAAGTTCTTTTATTACCTCGTCTATGATCTTCCCGTTATAGTTATGATATATATGCCACGGAATAAATGTACCGCTGGAGAACTCTATCTGGATCAAAGAGACATCTTGTGGTATATCGGATCTATTGATGACATGCCAGCAGTATGCAAAACCGCTATCATGATTCTTAGANNTTGTTTCTCGCAAGTTTGGATAGACACGAAGAGGACTTTAAATCTTCTATACATACGATATCATCTAAAAAAGTATCAAAACATGCGGTAGAGCCCATAGGACCGTTTATCAATGCCTCGGTCTCACCGAGAGATTTTGAAGATTGTATCAATTCTCTTGCCAAACCTTTATCAAATATCTTCGGACCATGAAAGAATATGCCGATCTTCATGAAAACCCACAGGTTCTTCATTATAGTCCTGCACAAGGCAAGACTGAGATTTCAGAGTGTNNATGGGGTAGGGCAGATTCGAACTGCCGTCCGAGCGTCCCAAACGCCCGAGGATCGACCAGGCTACCCTACTACCCCATAGTAATATTAACACGATATTATTAATTACTGTCTTATCTTCTTAGCAACCACTTCTATTGCTTTATGAATACTTTCACGAGGTATTATCACGGAGACAGGTATCGAGACTATCTTTTCGACGGTAGGGCTCACGATAGGAGCGCAGACCAATCCTGCTGCCCCGTCTCTCTCTGCTTTTATTGCAGAGATGATGGCATCCTCTATTGTAAAAGCGGAATATTCTTTTATTTTATAAACAATATCGTTGACAGTAATCTCGTTCGTTATCGTCTCGTCTAATACGGGCCTTGCAGCAATTATCGCAATAAATCGTCCCTTTTCTGCTTTGTTCTGCTCTAATGCAAAGCAGATCTTCCGCAACGTCTTAATGTTCGGTCTTCTCTCTCCAGAGAGTATCTTGTATAACGTACTAGCAGATATTCCTGATATCTTACTGAATACCAAGGTGTTATTATACTTTTCTCTTATTATGCTATCCAACGTATCTCTAAATTCATTATCGGATACAATAATGCTTCTCAAAATTTTATCGATATCATCCATTAATACATATTTTTATACTCAATGTATAAAAATTTACTTAAAAATATCACAAGAAAGACGATAAAATAGTACAATAATCAAAAATTATATAAAGCATAAAACAAAAAATATGAGCAAACCATGAATAAAAAACTGATATTGCCACTGATGATAATAGTTGTGGCATTGATTCTTATATTAATCTTTTTAATAGGTAGTTTCCAGCCTGATAAAAAGACCGAGATTGTCATAGGTTTCCAGCCTTCTACACACCAGGCAGCAGCAATGGTAGCAGCAGAAAAAGGTTGGTGGGAAGAAGATTTAAAGCAGTTTGGCATAGATCATGTTGAATTAAAAAAATTTGCGTCAGGTCCACCAGAGATGGAAGCATTGCAGTACGGTTCTATCGATGTTGCATATACTGGATCTGCACCGGTTCTATCACATTTGTATGAGGGGATGGATGCAAAGATTGTATCCGCTGTGCAGATACAAGGCTCAGGATTGGTCGTTCGTTCCGAGTTAGCAAAAGAGTATACCGGACCGGAATCATTGAAAGGTTTGGTCATAGCGACTTATCCGCCCGGATCTATACAATATACCGTCCTCACAAAATGGTTATTGGATAACGGATTGGATCCAAAGAGGGATGTTTCGATCAAAGATATGAGCCCGGCTGATGCTGTCTCTGCACTGGCATATAATCATGTGGATGCTGTATTCCTCCCGTCGCCTCATCCAGAGATAGCACAAAGACAAGGGTCAGGAGTAATAGTAGAATGGTCTGGCGATATGTGGCAGAATCATGCATGTTGTTGCCTCGCTGTATCCGAAGAACTAATAAACGATCATCCAGAGATTGTTGAACAGATCGTAAAGACGCATATTAAAGCTACGGAATATGCAAAAGACCATCCAGACGAGGTTGCAAGTATTATATCGAGATGGATTGGGGTGGATGAAGGTATCGTATCTCAATCTATAAGAGAGAGCGATATGGAGTGGATATATGACCCATATAGGCAGGTAGAATCGGTAGAAAAGTATGCAGAAGTGACTTATGATTTAAATAAAGATCGATACGAGAGAAGAGGG
>DUJX01000113.1 GCA_013329575.1 Halobacteria archaeon
TATGTACAGAGGCTATGGAATCCACCATATCTTCAGGTTGCTCTCGACCTGACTGATCTAAGTAGGGTGCAAGAAGTGATAGAACAGTTGCCGGACAGCGACCATATAATAATCGAGTTAGGAACTCCTTTGATCAAGAGATACGGTATCGATGTTATAAGTAAGATACGGGAGAAAAAACCAGGTGTATTTATTGTTGCAGATCTAAAGACGCTGGACACAGGAAACCTCGAGGCAAGAATTGTGGCGAACGCATCCGGAGATGCAATAGTAATTTCAGGGCTTGCTCCGATTAAAACGATCGAAAAAGCTATATCTGAGGCAAAAAAGACAGGTATCTATTCTGTTATAGATATGTTAAATGTAAAAGATCCTATCGATGTTTTATCTCGTTTAACGATAAAACCAAACGTAGTCGAGATTCATAGAGCGATAGATAACGAATCAGTCGAGAAAGAAGATTGGGTTGTCGTGAAAGAGATCAAAAACAAGTTTAAAAATATATTGGTAGGCGTTGCAGGGGGTCTAAAACCTGAGAATGTTCAAAAGGCGCTGGACAGCGGTGCAGATATACTTATTGTGGGCAGGGGAATCACTGCGTCTAAAGATGTCGAGGGTGAGACGAGAAAGTTTTTGAAATCTTTAAAGGCGGAAGAGATCGATCAATACAGAGTCAAGACAGATTTTTAGATTTCTGATTTATTTATGGTAGTTTAGAGATAGATAGTTCATAGATCATCGAAGAGATCTATCTCTTTTAATCTTTTATTCTCTATTTTTATTGCTTTGGGTGCAAAAATAGGCGTTCTATCTTCTGTTAAGACATTTATCGCCTCGTTTATCTGTATTAGCTCTAAAATATGCCTATCATCCGGGTCGAGTGATATATTTTCAAATTGGGAGAGATTCAAATCTTTGTAATCATAGCCGTCGGGTAGGATCACGGTGACTACATTTCCGGTTATAAAAGGAATACCCAGCTCGGATAATATCTTTGATAAAAATTCCTCTTTTTCTCCGTTACTTATGACAGCATCACATCTTTTCAAGACGTTCTTCATATATATTTTATCATCGATGAGGTCTATCCTCTTTGTATTTTTAAAGCCGATGTTGGATAATAAATCTGCCAAATCTGAACTGAATGTTGCTACAATACATTTAGAAATGATATCACTATATTTGTATAGATTTTTAAGCAAAGTACCGTTTTTTTGTTTATAATCAAATTTAAACAATAATATCAGCCCTTATCTGTTTTTATATACTTTATATATTTTATAATCTTTAAAACCTTTTTCGTTCGATAAAATCTTTCCGAACATAACATTAGAATATGATCGTTTAAAAAATTATTGATTTAATCTAAATATAAAAATAGAGATAGAAACTTATTTTAATACTAACTATTAATAAAATTAAAAGAGGATGTGATAGAATGACAATAAAAAGAGAGATGACAAAGAAGTTTATAGAGGACGCATTCGCGGGAGAATCGATGGCACATATGAAGTACCAGATCTTCTCAGAAGTTGCTAAGAAGGACGGCTTTCCGAATATCGCCAATCTTTTCAAAGCTATATCCTTTGCAGAGCTGGTTCATGCTAGTAACCATTATAAATCCCTTGGTAATGTGAAAAAGACGGAAGATAACTTGCAAGAATGTATCAATGGTGAAAATTACGAAGTAAACGAGATGTATCCTGTATTTAATAACACGGCAAAACTACAAGAGGAGAAAGACGCCGAAAAAAATACCCATTATGCGCTTGAGGCCGAGAAGATACACGAAATATTATATACCGAGGCAAAGAAGCTTGCTGAGCAGAAGAAGGATGTTGAGTACAAAAAGATATACATATGCCCGGTGTGCGGCTACACGGTCATAGGCGAGGCACCTGATAAATGTCCAGTGTGTGGAACAACAAAAAAGAAGTTCGTATTGTTTGAGGCATAAGCCTCCCCTCTATTTTATTTTAAAATCAAGGTTTTATTCAATCTTCCCATCATTTTCAATGAATTCAAAACTTTTGGTAGCCGCTTTAGGCAAGAGAGAATGTGACATGGTGCTGAAGAATTGCAGCATCATTGATGTTTTTTCATGCAACACATTTAGAGGAGATATAGGAATATACAATGGTGTAATCGCCGGTTTTGATGAAGTTAAGGGCAAAAAAGAGATAGATGTTAAAGGTGGAATCGTAGCGCCTGGATTTTTTGACGGGCATATCCATATAGAGAGCTCGATGATTAGCCCGGCAGAGTTTGCCAGATCTGTCGTACCCAACGGTACAACGTCTATAGTTACAGATCCTCATGAGATAGCAAACGTTCTTGGTCTTGAAGGTTTAAGATATATGCTGGATTCTACAGAAGATCTGCCGTTAAATGTGTTTTTTATGCTCCCATCGTGTGTTCCATCCACAGATCTTGAAACATCTGGTTCAAGACTGAATGCAGAAGACTTAAAGTTGTTCCTTGAGAGAAGAGAAGTTCTTGGGCTGGGCGAAGTTATGAATTATCATATGCTTCTAAAAGGTTCAAAGAATCTCATAGAAGAGTTGGAATCGTTCAAGAACAAGAGAATAGATGGACACGCACCAAATTTATCTGGAAAAGAGCTTGATGCTTACTGTGCTCTCGGAATAGAGAGTGATCATGAGTGCGTCAGTTATGATGAGGCTGAAGAGAAACTTAGGAAAGGACTGCGTATAATGATAAGGGAGGGCAGCGTTGCCAAAAATATGAAATCTTTGCTTCCCTTGGTGAAAAATAGTTCGATAGATCGATTTATTTTTGTTACTGATGATATAAGTGCTTTAGATTTAAAAAAAGGACACATAAACACGGTTTTATCAAAAGCAGTTAATCTTGGTATGCGACCGGAGGTTGCGGTAAGAATGGCAACCTTAAATGTATGCGAATATTTTCGTATAGAAAAGTTGGGTGCTATCGCCCCAGGTTACAGAGCGGATCTTGTTGTCATAAATGATACAAATAATTTTGAGCCGAAAATCGTTATAAAAGATGGACGGATTGTAGCAGCGGATGGACGATTGTTAATACCGATCAGACAAAAAAAGATTGATATGAGAGCAACAATAAACGTCAAACATATGACTCGGAAAAGATTGGACATAAAGATAGATAACAGATCAAGAATCACGAGGATAAACGTAATATCCCTTCTTGATGGCGAGATAGAGAATGAATGGATCATCGAGAGACCGAAGATCAAAGATAATTCTGTTGTGAGCGATACTGAAAGAGACATACTGAAGATATGTGTTATCGAGAGACACCGGGCTACAGGACGAATAGGAAAAGGTTTTGTTAGAGGTTTCTCATTAAAGTCCGGTGCAATAGCATCATCTGTCGCGCATGATTCTCATAACATAATAGTGGTGGGTGCGGAAGACAAGGATATGCAGATAGCAGTAAATGCGATAATCTCTTCCGGTGGTGGGTTTGCTGTTGTAGATAAAGGTAAGGTTCTCAGCTCTCTAAATCTTCCTATAGCAGGACTTATGAGCGACAGAAGCATAGATGAGGTCACTACAGATATACAGAACATAAACGACGATGTCATGTCGTTAGGCTGCAAGATTGAGGGGGCCGTCATGGCTCTCTCTTTCCTTACAGTACCAGTAATACCACAGCTGAGACTTACTGATATGGGCCTCATCGATGTCTCAAAGCAGAAGAAGATCCCTCTATTTTGTGAATAATCTTCGATCTTAACATATATATTACAAGCAAAAATAAAATTTTTACCGAGTTTTTTATCGCGTTTGGATATACTATAAAACAAATAATAAGAATCTTAAAAATCTAATAAAAATCAACATAAAACATAAAAAAGGATGCATAAAATGAAGTTTATTGGAATAGATGTCGGCGGGACAAACACCGATGCTGTCAAGATAGAAGATGGAATTATAAGCTATTTTAAAATTCCTAACGAATGGGGCAGTATTATAGAAGCGTTGAGGAATATGGGCGATGCTGAAACGAGCAGAACAGTAGTCAGTTCGTCTCTCCCGTTGAATCTGTTGCATGAAGGAAAGGGCGGCGATACAAAGACGCTTATTATGGCTGGTCCCGGTCTAAATTTTTCAAGCTTTGGTACCGATATAAAAGGATGTGTAAACCACCGCGGTGATATCGTCGAAGATATTGTGGTTGGAGAGGTTATAAAAGAACTCTCGAACAAAAAGGATAATATTGCAATAGTAGGAAAGTTCTCGAATAGAAACCCATTATTGGAAGAGAAAATTTTAGGTATCGCATTAGACTATTATGACGCTACAAAGATTGCCGTTGGGAGCGATATTCAAGGGCTATCTTTTCCTAGGCGCATAGGCACGACTATATTGAATGCAAAAGTTAAAAAGTCTGTTGAGAATCTTACCACGGCTATAGAAAATTATTCGTCGTCCTTTTATTATTTCAAAGGGGACGGCGGTATTATTCCGCATAATTTAGCAATGAAGAAACCACTGGATCTTGTAAACTCAAGCCCTGCAACGGCTGCGCTGGGTGCATACTATCTTACCAAAGAGAAAAATGGGCTGGTCATAGATATAGGAGGAACAACTACTGATTTTGTTGAATTAGTAGGCGGAAGGCCTAAATTGATGAATAATATAGTATTATTTGGGTATAAGACACTCGTGAGGAGCATAGATACATGGGCTATACCTATCGGTGGTGATTCATATATAGATTTCAGGTCGAAGAGTATCGGTCCTGAACGAAGAGGAAACGCGGTTGCGTTTAATGGAGAGTATATCACATTAACGGATCTGTTAAACTGTATGGGTGAAAAGATAGGCGATTATAATCGGTCTATCTCTGTTATGAAGACGATTTCTAAAAATTATAGATCACTTGCAGAGAGTTTAGTAGACAAGGCCGTATCCCTTATATGTAAAGAATCTTGTAAGTTAGGTAATCCATCCACAGTTATATGTACAGGTTATCTTGGAAAATACCTGGCACCAATGATCGGAGAAAGACTTGGTTCTAACTATATCGTCCCTAAGTTTGCAGAGGTCGCCAATGCAATAGGTGCTGCTGTATCGAGGGTATCTCTTATGTTATATCAGCGAATAGACACAGAAAGAGGACGGGTAGTCTGGAACGGCACGGTCGAAAAGATAAAAGACGATGCCCGCTCATTATCGCCCGAAGAGATAATAGACATCGCGAAGGATAAAGTTAGATCTCTCGCGATGAGATACGGTGCGGCTGAAGAAGATGTCAAAGATGTGGATCTTCTTTATTTTAACGCTTATGATGTAATCAGGGGATGGTATAGATCCGGACAGATATCTGATTGTGTCGTCCAGATAACACCCGGAATATCGAGCGAGGTTGTATCATGAAGACAGGAATCGTCTATCACGATTATTATTTAAAGCATGAACAGAGCCCAACACATCCTGAGAGGCGCGAGCGGTTGGAGTATACTATGGATCAACTTAGGGAGGAAGGAATCCTAGAAGACCCTGATATAGAGGTTATATGCCCGAGAAAAGCGACGATGGAAGAGGTACTCTCTGTTCATACGGCAAGATACATAGAACGATTGAAGAATATGTCTGAGAAAGGTGGGGTAATAGATTTTGACACAAGCGTTCCTGTCGGGTTATATGATAGTGCAGTCTGGTCTGCCGGTGGAGCATTAACCGCCGCAGAAAGCGTCTTTAATGGAAGAGTAAAGAATGCATTTGCATTGATAAGACCACCTGGGCATCATGCAAAGCCAGATAATGGTGCCGGGTTTTGTTATCTGAATAACATGGCCATCATGGTAAAGAGTCTGATAAAGAGGAAGATGATTAAGAGAGCCGCTATATTAGACTGGGATGCACATCACGGAGATGGGACTCAAGCCGTATTTTACGACAACCCGGACGTATTGTATATCTCGATTCATCAGGACGGCAGGACTCTATATCCTGGTACCGGGTTTATAGATGAGATCGGTGCAGGCAAAGGAAGAGGGTACAATATCTGTATTCCTGTCCTTCCAGGTGCATCGGATGACGTCTTTCGATTGGTACTCGACGAGGTTTATATTCCTGTCGTGGAAGAGTTCAAACCCGATTTTATTGCTATCTCTGCAGGCCAGGATAATCACTTTACAGATCCTTTGACAAATTTGGCACTTACTGCGAGAGGTTATGCTGAGATGATGAAAGATGCGGTTATATTGTCCGATAAATTATGCAATGGACGATTAGTTACTATTTTAGAGGGAGGTTACGGAGTAGAAGGAGGATTACCGTATGTAAATCTTGGTATCATAGCTGCGATGGCTGGTATGGATATATCGAATATACGTGAACCAAAGATATACGAAGATGTTTTAAAGAGAAGAAGAAGAGATGTGATCGATAGTGCAGAAGAGACGGTAAGAAGGCTAAAAAGTATATTAAAGGATTATTGGGCCTGTTTTAGGTAAATTTATACTTTATGTTTTATCCGGTTTTATGATTTTAGGAGTAGATATAGGCGGAACTAAGACTATGTTTGTTTTATACGATCATGAAAGCTTCAAAGTCTTGGATACGATCAGATCAAGCCAAGAAAATCTAAATATACTATCCGATAAGATAAATAAAATCGTCGAATCGTACAATATAAAAGCTATTGGTATAGGAATTGCTGGTTGGGTGAGAAACGGTATTCTTCTAAAGACGCCAAATATTAAAGATGGTAGTATCAGACTTAATCTTACAGTTCCTTACATCTTGGAAAACGATGCAAATTGTTTTGCATACGGCGTTTATAACATCTTGGCAAAAAAGGATGAGAGTAATATAAGAAATATCGTAGGTATAACGGTTGGGACAGGGATAGGCTGTGGCATCGTCATAGACGGAAAAATTTATAGAGGCAAAGGCTTGGCAGGAGAGCTGGCACACATAACGGTTGAGGGGGAGAAAAATTGTTCTTGCGGCGGAAAAGGCCATCTCGAGTCTTATTTTTCTGGCTGGTCGTTGGAAGAACGATTTAAAAAACCGGTTAAAGAAGTAATGGAAGAGAACATAGAAGGATTTTACGAATCAAGAGAGTTTGATATCTTTGTAAAGAGTATTGCAAACCTCGTCATGATTATTGATCCAGATGTGATAGTTTTTGGGGGTAGTATAGGCATGCGTTTCAATAAAAAAATTGTTGAAGAGAGGTTGAAGAGTTATATCCTGCCAGAGTTTGACACGAAGGTAATACTCTTCATAGATGAGGATGTAGTGGCAAAAGGTGCGATCTTTCTGGCAAAAGAGGCTATTTTATCATCTGATTGAAGTAATTAAAGAATAAAAAAAGAGTAAATAAAATTTTTTTATCATAAATGGCGAATGATTTATAAAAATTTATACCAGTTTGGCTACGGTAGACCGAGAAGATTGTTTATAGCCGGGTTGCATGGGAGCGAATGGAGAGATACATCATATATTCTCCTTTTTTTAAGTACGCCGGATACTGGATCATCGTATACCGTTCCTGTAATAAGCAGAGGCAGGTACATCAGTACTTTAGATCATCAATATTACGAATCAGATGGCAAAATCGTGATAGAACTAATAAAAGAGATCAAACCGGACATATATATCGAATTACATTCTTATAAAAAAGAATCGTTTGAAAGTTTGGTAAGTAAAGATAGGTTATCAAAAAAAGGCGTTCCTTCATATGTAGAACTGGCAAATGGTGTATTGATTGGATCTGTTTCGCCTTATCTAATCGAATACTTCCCTGATAAATCACTTCACCTATCCTTTGAGATAGAAAAAGATAATACGAGCTCAAGTAGAGAACTTTTAGAGATATTAGATGCGGTTAATAACTCGACGGCAGACGAGTTTCTTATCTACCTATCAGAAAAATATCCGTCGGCAGTAAGAAAAGCCGTCGAAGGATATATCTTATACCATCAACTTTATAATCAAAAAAATAAAAGATGATTAGATTTATATTTTAAAACTTGAACAGGAGGGATTATATGGATAAAAGACAGACAGAGGTAAGAACATTAAAAAATGGTGGATATGTAATAGTGGATGACGAACCTTGCGTCATTGTTAATCTAACATCGTCTAAACCAGGAAAACATGGCGCTGCAAAGGCAAGAATGGATGCTATAGGAATCTTTGACGGTCAAAAAAGATCGATTGTTCAACCGGTAACTGCTAAAATATACGTACCGATCGTTGAAAGGAAGACTGCACAGGTTTTATCCGTAACTAAGGATACAGTTCAGCTGATGGATATGGAGACCTACGAAACGTTCGATTTACCGTTAAAAGACGAGTATAAAGACAGAATAGAACAAGGAAAAGAGGTTATGTATCTGGAATCGTTAGGAAAACGCAAATTAGATATCCAATAAAGTCGTGATAAAGATGAGTTTTGCAGATGCAGACGAGGAGTATGAAGATGCGGATGTCGTAATAATAGGTGTGCCTTTTGATAAAACGGTCTCTTTCAGAGATGGCACGAGAGAGGCACCTAATTATATAAGAGAGGCAAGTTATAACTTCGAGACGTACTATCCTGAATACGATTCAGAGACCACAGAGATATCTTTATGTGATTTAGGAGATTTGGATGTATCTTCTGTAGAGGATACTGCAATAGAGGTTAAAAAATCTACAACCCGAATCTTATACGACGATAAACTTCCTGTCATAATAGGAGGGGAACATTCTATAACCATATATTCTTCTGCCGCATTTAAAGAAAAATTCAAAGATGACAGTTTTTTTGTAGTGATAGATGCTCACTTGGATATGCGAGATCTGTATAATAATAACAAGTTTAGCCATGCTTGTGTATCCAGACGAGTATTTGAAAAATTTGGTAATGATATTGCGCTTATAGGGCAGAGAAGTGGCTCAAAAGAGGAATACAAGTTTATAAAAAAGAACAATATATCGTTATATTCTTCCGATGATGTAAATAATGGTGATCTGAAAGAGATCATATCTGATATCAAGGATAAGGCCTCTGGAAAGAAGNNCTTCCAACGATGTAAACAATGGTAATCTAAAAGAGATCATATCAGATATCAAAGATAAGGCTTCAGGAAAAAAGATATATTTATCGCTGGATATGGATGCGGTGGATTGCATGATAGCGCCCGGTGTAGGGAACCCCGAACCTTATGGACTTAATCCATACCAAGTAAGAGAGATCGTATCGAGTTTCTCTAAGGATGCCTGCTTATTCGATATAGTAGAAGTCTCTCCAAAATACGATTCTAACGGTGAGACGACGATGTTGGCTGCTAAAATAATAAGAGATTTTATTATGGAAAAATATTTTGGATGATTTAAAGCCACAAATTTTGAAGAAGGATATCTCATAAACTTCTATTCGTGGACCATAACCAAAGGTTTTTCAAACGAGGTTTTTAAATGGATATTAATTTTAAAGAGATCGATAAAAAACTGACCGAACTAAAGATTAAGGATAAAGATTCGGAATCACGTAAGATTTGGGAGAGCGTGTTAGATGAGAGAACCGTTGCAACGCTCTTTAAACTTTCAAAGCGTGGTTTGATATCTGCGGTGGGTGGTCCTATCTCTACTGGAAAAGAGGCGAATCTTTTCTATGGATACGGCGGGAATAATAGAGAGATTGCAATTAAGATATACCGAATAGAGACGGGAGATTTTAGAGATATGTATGAGTATATAATCGGAGATCCGAGGTTTGAGCGAGTAAAAAAATCGAGAGACGATCTGATATATCTATGGACAAAAAAAGAACATAAGAATCTTAAAAGGGCATTTGAAAATGGTGTACGTGTTCCAGAACCGATAGCATCTATGAATAACATTCTTTTGATGGAATTTATCGGAAAGAACGAAAAACCTGCACCTAAAATCAAGGATGCCGGACTGAATGAGCGAGAGTTAGAAGAATCATTTAAAAAGATAATAGATTATATGAAGATACTATATCAAGATGCTAAGCTTGTTCATGCTGATTTGAGCGAGTACAACGTGTTGTATTATGATGGTCCTGTCTTAATAGATATGGGTCAAGCCGTTCTGAACTCTCATTTTAATGCAATTAAGTTTTTAAGGCGTGACATTAAAAACATAATACGTTTTTTTAATGAGAGC
This sequence comes from Halobacteria archaeon, assembly GCA_013329575.1. GTDB lineage: Archaea > Halobacteriota > Methanoliparia > Methanoliparales > Methanoliparaceae > Methanoliparum > Methanoliparum sp8915u. The sequence continues at coordinate 10,140 of DUJX01000113.1, forward strand.
GGATTAGCAAACTCGGTCGAAGAGGAGGAATTACTTAAAATGATTATAGGAGAAATAGGAGAATAAGAATGGAAGAAGATTATGTAATAGGTATAAAAATCCCTCTGGACAGAGTGGGTGTAGTGATCGGGAAGAATGGTGAGATTAAAAAGATGATAGAAGAGAAGACAGGTGTAAAATTAGACATAAACAGTAGTGAAGGAGAGATAAAGATATTTTACAAAGAGGGAAACCTTGATTTTTTAAAGGTTAGGGATTTTATCTATGCTATCGGAAGAGGTTTTTCACCGATCAGGGCAATAAGGATACTTGAAGACGATATGGTTATGTATGATCTCATAAAATTGGGTCATCTATCGAAGAAAGATATCATGCGTATCAAAGGAAGAATAATAGGAAAAGATGGTAGTATGAGACGATACATAGAGAACGTGACCGGAGCTGTGGTATCTGTGTATGGTGATACTATCGCAATAATAGGTTTTCCTGAGGAGATAAACACGGCTAAAAAGGCGGTAACTATGCTGATAGACGGTATGCCTCATAGCGCAGTCTATAAGTTTTTAGATAACGAGAAGATCAAGCTTAGGAAGATCAATATTGAAAGATAATGAGAGGATACGCCCGATATCATAATTTTTGGCAGATCGATAAATTTTATTTTTAGATAAACGTATATAGGCCATTAATTACAATATTATGCAATAGATAACACATCTATTTTTAAAAACGGTCTATATATTTGATGCAAAAGGTTTAAATATAATCAAATATATAAGTTTTATTATTAATAGTATAAATAACAAGGTTGTATAGATTATGGTCAAAGAAAAAGATAAATCTTTTAATAATTATATAGACGAGGATGAAGGAGATACAAAGAAGGTAAAAGACGATGAGATGGATGAAGGAGATGAAGAAGGATTTACTTTTGATGATGAAGACATCCCAGAGGAAGACAGAGTTGCTGATCTGATTGATCTGGAAGAAATCTTGGACAAGGATATCATAGTACGAGGTATAAAGACAATGCCATCCTCTTTTCATGAGGGGAATTATGCAATCATTCAAATTGAGAAAGACGGCAAGTTATATATTGTAAATACTAGTTCTTCTGTTCTAATGGATCAAATTGAGAATAAAAAGAACGGGATCCCGTTTAAAAGTAAAATAACTAAACATGAAAATCCTGCTACGGGTCATAGGTATTATACGTTATTGGAAGAGAATCTGGGTTTAGGAGATATGTTTGAAGGGGAGAAGATAGAACTAGACCAGATCTTGGACAAGGATATCATAGTACGAGGTATAAAGACAAGGCCATCATCCTACTATGAAGGGGATTATGCAATCATTCAGATTGAAAAAGATGGCAAATTATACGTTGTAAATACTAGTTCTTCTGTTCTAATGGATCAAATCAAAAAGAGAGCGGAGGAGATCCCTTTCAGGTGCAGAGTAGTCAAACAAAGAAGTGCTGCTAGTAAGAGATACTATTATAATATCATGCCTGTTAGATAAATGATTACATTAGCAGGAAAATTTTGCTTATCACGAACATCGGCAATGAATTAAGTGATGTTTAGGCATTTTGCAATAAGGGAGAATCATCTCGGTCTTTCTTTTTAACTCTTTTTGTCAACATGTATACATAAACAAGATATATTAAAGTAAAGATAATGACACTTTTTGGTCTTATGTCAGAGTAATGCTTATTAAATACAAGTGGTTAACTTTAGAAAAGATATGTATTCAGACAAATTAAATCTGCTTCCACCATACCTTTTTGCATCGTTAGATGAACTAAAACGGGATAAAATTAAACAAGGAGTCGATGTGATAAACTTAGGCGTAGGAGACCCAGATCTACCTACTCCTCCACATATAATCGATACTCTCTGTAAGGCGGCAAGGGATCCAAAAAACCATAAATATCCATCATACAACGGTATGCCAGAATTCAGAGAGGCCGTTGCAAGATGGTATAAGAATCGGTTCGGTGTATCCTTGGATATGGATAAAGAGGTAATAGCTCTGATCGGATCGAAAGAGGGCATAGCACACTTACCTTTGGCTTTTTTAAACAAAGACGATCTCGCTCTTGTCCCCGATCCTGCATATACCGTTTACAGAATAGGCGTTATCTTGGCGGGCGGAATTCCTATACCGATGCCACTTTTAAAGGAGAACGATTTTAAGCCAGATTTATCCAAGATTGATAAAAAAACAAGAAAATATTCAAAAATACTCTTTATAAGTTATCCGAATAATCCGACCTCTGCCACTGTAGACGAGAGTTTCTATAAAGAAGTGGTAGATTTCGCGATGGATAATGATCTGATCGTTTGCAGCGATAACGCATATTCCGAGATTTATTTTGATGGATACAAACCACCAAGTTTTTTAGATGTTAAGAACGCAAAAAATGTTGGGGTAGAATTTAACTCCCTATCAAAGACTTATAACATGACCGGGTGGAGAATAGGATACCTCGTCGGTAACGAAGATATCGTTCAGGGTCTAGGAAAGGTAAAGACCAATGTTGATTCAGGAGTGTTCAATGCAGTCCAGATAGCCGCTACAGAGGCATTATTAGGTGATCAAAGCTGTGTAGAGGATAACAGAAAGGTTTACAATGAGAGAAGAGACGTTTTGTTAAAAGGATTAAATAATCTGGGTTTCGATGCAATGAAACCCTTAGCAACGTTTTATGTCTGGGCTAAAATACCTGATGGGTACGATTCGCTCTCGTTCTCAAAATTTCTTCTCGATAATGCGGGGATCGTCGTTACACCGGGGGTTGGATTTGGTGAGTATGGCGAAGGATACATAAGATTCGCATTAACAGAGAAAGTAGAACGGATTGAAGAATGCATTAACCGAATTAGTCGTTTAAAAAATAGATGATCCGGCTGGTTTAATATTTTACACATTTACAAACCCTTAGGTTATTAATTATGCGAGAAAATTTCAAGATTAAATCGGGAAGTTTAGTTGTTGGTGATATAGATACTTTGGATCTGGTGGATCGTTTTGGCACACCCTTATATGTCACTGACGAACGGATAATTAGAGAAAAAATAGACAGATTTAAAAAAGCCTTTCCTTTCGCGGATATTTTATATGCGGCTAAAGCCAACTGGAATCTTTCTATATTAAGGATAATGGCTCGGGAAAATCTTGGATCAGACGTTTTTTCTGATGGAGAACTATATATGGCATTGCTTGCAGGGATCAATCGAGAAAAAATCCTGTTTAACGGCAACTCAAAGACTTCTGAAGAATTAAGCATGGCTATCAAGTCAGGCGTGAAGATATCGCTCGATTCAGAGGATGAGTTATTTACACTTGCAAAAGTCATGGAGGAAGATAAAGATACCGGCGGATTTAGCAAAGGAGCAAAAAAGGCGGAGGTATTCTTTAGGGTCAATCCGGGTATATCCGTCGATACTCATCCTAAAATAGCGACAGGATTGATAAAGTCCAAGTTTGGTATTCCTACCGATAAGATCGTAGATGCGTATAAAAAAACGTTAGAGTTTGATGATATTGTTCCCGTAGGGATTCATTCTCATATAGGTTCCCAAATACTTGATATATCCCCATATAAAGAAACTATGGAACGATTGATGGATATTGTAGGTAAATTGGAAGAGATAGGTGTGGATATAAAATATGTGGACATAGGCGGCGGTTTAGGTATTCCTTATAATGCAGAAGAGGAGAAAAAAGCGCCTAATCCAGAAAAATTGGCATCTCTTATCATGCCTATCTTTGAGGACGGATGCAACGAGCTTGGTATAAGACCACGATTGATATTAGAACCTGGCAGATACCTTGTAGGTGATTCTACGATACTGCTTACGAGGGTAAATGCCGTTAAGGATGCCTATAAAAAATTTGTCGCAGTAGATGCGGGGTTTAACGTGCTTATCCGACCGGCGATGTACGGGTCTTATCATGAGATGGCTGTTGCAAATAAGATGAACGGTGTGACAAAAGAGACTTATACCATTGTCGGTCCTATATGCGAGAGCGGTGATATATTAGGTGAGGATCGGCTGCTACCAGTCGTTGAAAAGGGAGATATCATTGCTATCTTCAATGCCGGAGCTTACGGGTTTTCTATGTCTTCCCAGTATAATGGACGAAAGAGACCGGCCGAGGTGCTGGTAAACGGTGATAAAGTAGATCTGATAAGAGATAGAGAGACTTATTCGGATATTTATGGTAATATGGTCATTCCTCCACGGCTTTTATAATAATGGTATTCAATCAAATCAAAATACGGCCGAATGAAAGACTATTGCTTATATTAACCCATACATTCATACATAACAATATATTTCAAAATGATGTGCTTGAAACCATAAATTTTTAATATTTTGGTATACATAAAACGGAGGGTTATGATATCTTTTAGCAAACTTCACGGGAATGGTAACGATTTTATCCTGATAGACGAATTTAACGGACCGGTTGTACCGGATAACGAGAAGAGTAATTTTTCATTGAAGATCTGTGACAGGCATTTTGGCGTGGGAGGGGATGGTGTACTTTTTCTGTCTAAACCAGACCCATCGGGCTCATCTGCCGATTTAAAGATGAGAATTTTCAACTCAGACGGATCTGAGGCAGAAATGTGCGGAAACGGGATAAGATGTCTGATTAAATATGCCGTAGACGCACAGTATATCGATAAAAATTCGCTATTCGTCGAGACGTTGGCCGGTTGTATTAAGGCTTATTATAATTTTGAAGGACAAGATTTGGTCGTAAAAGTCAAGCTAAGCGCGCCAAAATTTATATTTTCAAACAGAGAATTTGATGGTCTTCTTCTTTCTTTGGTAAATACGGGTGTTCCTCATGCAGTGATTTTTGTAGACGATGTAAAAAGCGTAGATTTAAAAAAGATTGCACCAAAGATACGATATTCGACAGAGATATCGCCAGACGGATGCAACGTAAATTTTGCTCAATTGGTAGGGAAGAACAAGATCACCATACGAACGTATGAACGTGGCGTAGAAGACGAGACTCTTAGTTGCGGTACTGGTGCTGTCGCGGTTGCACTGGTTGCCAAAAACTTAGGCATCGTCGATGAAGAGGTGGAGATTATAAATCTCGGCGGACGGCTTAAGATTTCTATGTATGGCGATCTCGTCTATCTTGAAGGGTATGCATTTAGAGTCTTTGATGGGTTTTTGGTCGATCTGCGATAAAGAATCGGAAGTTTTTCATGATCGTTATCATTGTTATTCGAATCTTAAACAATCAGATGTTATAATCTCCGTATCGAATACGTTTTTCATGTGGTGCAATGCGTAATCTTCTTCATAAGACGATACGGATTTAACACAGTCTGACAAAACGATAGTACGGTATCCTAACATAGAAGCATCGGCCGTGGTATGAAGGACGCATATATTTGCCATGACGCCCATTACCACAACATTTTTTATGCCCGATTCTCTCAAAAATAGGTCAAGGTCTGTGGCATAGAACGAGCTGTATCTTCTACCCCGTACCTCGTACTCTTCATCTCGCTTCGATAATGCATCTATTATATCGGAACCCCATGTATCTTTGACACAATGCTCAAGCCAGATATTAAACTCAGGATCGTCTTTTCTATGCCAATCTTTCGTGAATACTACCTCTACACCAGAATCTCTTGCTCGTTTTAATGTCTGTTCTACGTTATCTAATATCTGTTCAATCCCATCTATGTATAAGGCACCGCCTCTCGTACAGAAATCATTCTGCATATGTACGATAACCATTGCCGTCTCTTTCGGGTTCAAAAAGATTTCTGATGGGTTTATCATTATCTAACCTTTTAAATCATTCTAAATTTTTTGAATCTTCATCTTATTTTGTAAGAAACTTTCTCGGATCAGTAATCTCACCTTTTAGTGCAGAGACTGCAGCAACCGCTGGTGAGCAGAGATATATCTCGGCATTAGTACTTCCCTGTCTGCCTTTGAAGTTTCTGTTGGACGTGGAAAGCCCTACCTCGCCATCACCTAAAAGTCCAAAACTTCCTCCAAAACAAGGCCCGCAACAGGGTGCCTCGACCAACGCGCCAGCTTTTATAAACCGATTTATCAGTCCGGCATCCAACGCTTTTAGATACTCTGTCCTGGAAGCAGGTATTATTATGACTCTAACGTTCTTATCTATTTTATTATTACCTATAAAATCGGACGCTACTTTTAAATCCTCGAGTCTGCCATTGGTACAAGATCCGATAAATATCTGGTCTATCTTTGTTCCTTCTACCTCTTCGATCGGTTTAACGTTATCTACGTTATGCGGGCATGCAATCTGTGGAGAGAGATCGGATATGTCGCATTCAAATCTTTTAAAATTGGCAGAATCGTCCGTCTTATAATATGGATCAAGTTTGAAATCGCCCAATCGTTCCTGTACATATCTCTCGGTTGTCTTGTCTGCAGCAATGATACCCGCTTTGCCCCCCATCTCGATCGCCATATTGCACATAGTCATCCTATCGCTGACGGTAAGGTCTTTTATCGTATCGCCACAAAACTCTACTGCTTTGTATCTTGCTCCGGACGCGCCCATCTTACCTATGATATGCAAGATTATATCTTTCGAATAAACACCACTCGGCATCTTACCTATCAGTTCTATCTGAAACGTCTCTGGAACTTTAAACCAGAGTTTCCCGGTTGCTAAAACAACTGCCATATCTGTAGAACCGATACCGGTAGAGAACGCACCTAAAGACCCATAAGCACATGTATGACTATCAGCTCCGACTATGAGATCTCCAGGTCTTACATGTCCATGTTCAGGCATTACCTGATGGCATACTCCTTCTTTCACGTCGTAGTTCGTGACGTCCTGTTCTTTAGAAAAATTTCTGAGCAGTATATGGTTTTCTGCTGCGTTCAAAGAGTCTGCAGGAGATTGATGATCATACACTATCACGATCTGGTTTGGATCAAAGACCTTGTCTGTTATTTTATAAAACGCTTTGACTGCCAGAGGTCCTGTTATATCGTTCATCATGGCTTTATCGACTTTAGCATCTACGAAATCTCCTGCAAAGACATCTGAATCGCTAGCCCGGCTAAATATTTTTTCTGAAATTGTTTTAGAATCTTTTTTATTGCTCATTTAATATATTCCCTCTGTAAAATTTCATCTCATGTTTAACAATATTTTAATATTTAGGTTAAACAGATTTCAAAGATTATAAGATTTAATGATTTTTCAGAATCTCAGTTACAATCTTGTATCTATGTTTATATTTATCTTTATTGGATTTTGAAAACTTTTAAGATATATAATTCATCAATCATAGATCGTATAAATCATACAACTCGCTAAGTCTCGTATTCAACCTTTCTATCTTCTTTTGGAACCTATCAAACTTTATATTTGCGTATTCTACCAAAGTACCAATATAACGATCATCAGCTAGAATATAGCCATTCTTAGATACGATCGTCTCCATCACCTCGGTGCTGTTTATCTCTACTGTTATCTTACCTATCTTGATAGATTTTATTCCAGACCTTTTAAAACCTGATTTTATGGCAACCGATAGAATCTCTTCCGCGTTATCCATCTCACCGGATATCACATGTATGATAGGCGGATTCAATATAAACCAGCCTTCCTTGGTACATTCATCTATAGCATCCAAAACCTCATCTTTTTCCACGCGTCTATGCCATCGTCCTCTGAAGACCGCATTCTTTTTATCTCCTACCTCCGGAAGATCGAGGATTATAACTCTACCAGAACAGCTAGAAACAGTATAGTACCAAGGTAATCCATTTATCAGATTTAATGTCGGGAGTATCTTCTCGTCTATCAATCCTTTTCTTAAACTCTCATCAAATTTTGTAGAAACTTCTTTTTTTCTCTTATTCCAGTTGTTCCAACCATTATCCCGGCTCATTATTTCTCTTTCTATGGTAAAACGCTTCTTCTGGTAAATACTCCTTTTTAATCATTATCCACTCTTCTTCACTTTTTCGTTGTATATCTAAAACTTTTCTATGTAATCGAGAATAGATTTGAAGAAAAGGAGTCCGTCACCGAAGATATCTGTTTTTTTGTTTCGTGTCCAATCAGGATGTGTATAATTATAAAAGACCCGTTCTGGATGGGGCATAAGGCCAAAAACGTTCCCTCTATCGTTGCATATTCCTGCAATATTAAACGTAGAGCCGTTAGGATTCCATGGATAGCCAGAATAGTCCCCTTTATCGTCTACATACCTGAAAACGATCTGATCGTTCGAAATTAATCTGTATAATGTCTCTTCATCTTTAAAAACGATATTACCTTCGCCATGAGCGCTTGGAAAGAGTAGTATCTCATCTTTTTTATATCTCTCGGTGAAGAGGCACTTGCCATTATTCACGTGTCTTACCAGCGTAGGCCTGCATTCGAACCTGTTAGAATTATTCACTATAAACGCCGCCTCTTTTTTATCCGTCATCGTCTCTTTGGTTCCAGGTAGCACGCCCAGTTCTACCA
>DUJX01000051.1 GCA_013329575.1 Halobacteria archaeon
ACCAATAAACTGTATATGTATATCTTTGTTCGTGATATCTTCGTTATCCATCATTTTTATTATTGCAGAGACATTTTGCACGGCTTCCCTTGCTATCTGTTTAAGCTTACCCGTGGCGATAATTTTACCCTCCTCCTTCGATTGAGCAGGCGTTACCTCGGCTACTATCGGTAATACGATACCTGCATCGTTCCCGACCACGGCAAGACCGTTGACCCGTCCAACCTCTTCGCCCTCCCTGTTGAACAACTCATAATCTTTTCTTCTCTCGATGTATTGTTTTACCAGCTGCTGCTCTACCGACCGTGCTATCTTTTTTGCCTTGATTACGTGTTTTGCAGATACTTTATCAGCCCTCTCTTCCAATGCGATATCACCTGATACACGTATCAGTCCGCCCAAATCTCGTAACATCAAAGTTAAGGTGTTTTTTCTTCCCGACCGTCTTTGTGCTTCTAATATCACTTCTTCGATCGCACTTTTATCAAACGGAGGTATCTTACCATCCTTTTTTATCTCTTGTGCTATAAACCTGACCAGCTTTCTTCTGTTATCAGGCGTATCGTCCATCGTATTCTTCATGTATATCTCGTATCCATCCCCTTTGATTCTCGATCTTAATGCAGGATGCATCCCTTGTACAGCATCTACATTGCCTGCACAGACCATTATAAAATCACATGGTACCGGATCTGTCTTTACCATTGCTCCAGAGCTTCTCTCCGACTGTCCTGTTATCGAATATTTGCCTTCTTGTAGCGCAGTAAGCAGATTTTGCTGCGATTCTAATCCGAGCGTGTTTATCTCGTCTATGAATAAAACCCCGTTATGGGCTTTATGTATTGCTCCTGCCTCTACACGTTCATGTGCAGGCGTTTCTAACCCTCCTGACTGGTATGGATCGTGTCTTACATCTCCAAAGAGAGCGCCTGCATGCGATCCTGTTGCATCTATGAAAGGAGCCGTGGTTTTATCTGCATTTGATATAAGAAGCTTAGGAATGTTTGCCCCCTCCTTAGACGGCGGATTGTACCTCAATGCCATATAGATAAATGCTGCAGCGATTAAAGAGTAGAAAAACGCCATAATATTTCCCTGTATCGACAAGATCATACCAAAGACAACTATACTCAATATTATCAATATGGATAGATTATTTCTACCCTGCGAGACCTTTCTCATCTCATTTTTGTATGCATTGACGATCTCTTTTCCTTTCCCGGCGGGAACGGTTCTTATTTTTGGATTATTTGGATCTTCTGGATTGTTATATATCAACACATCTTCCAGATTCTCCTTTGGTAAAAGTTCAGCCATAGCTTTAGCCAGCATAGATTTTCCAGTTCCTGGGTCACCTATCATCATTACGTGTCTCTTCTGCTTGGCTGCTTTTTTCACTATCTCGGATGCATGTTCTTGGCCGATAACCTGATCGACCAATTTTTTAGGGATATCTATCTCTTCTGTAGACTGAATATCCAATCCACCTAAGAGATCATCCTCATCGATCTTCTTTTCTATTTTATTATCCTCCATATATGCTATCCTCTCAATATCATTTATGAAAATCATAGTCGCTAAAAACAAAAATTCAAAAAATTATATTATTGGCCGAATAACCATCTCTTTGATCATTCATTACCCAATCTATGTTATACCTCTTCAAAAATGCAATGCTCCGTATCTAATACTCTATAGCATCTAATATTCTATATAATATAATTGATACTCATTTCTAATAAATCTTGTTATATTGTTATCCCTCTCGGACCCTACCATCAGTCAACTCTTTTAACTCCGATACCAGTAAAGGCAAAAAAGATCCTATATCTGCAACTATACCTACCGCCTGTGCAGATCCTCTATCCACCAATTTAGTGATTGCTAATGGATTTATATCTATTATAACAGTCTCTACAAACGATGGCAGCATATTTCCAACAGCGATTGAATGAAGCATCGTCGATATCATGATAACCATATCACTATATTTAAGCTTTTCTCTCATCATCTTCTTTGCGACCATCGTGTCTGTTATCGTATCTGGAAGCGGACCATCGTCTCTTATAGATCCGGCGAGAATAAACGGTATATCTTTAACTATACATTCATAAAAGATGCCTTTTTTAAGGATACCTTTCTCTACTGCGTTTTTAATAGATCCTGCTTTTATTATCTCGCTTATAGTATAGATATGGTTTTTATTCCCACCGATCGTAGGTTCACCCGTCGCTATATCCATTCCTAAAGACGTCCCGTACAAATTTTTCTCGATATCATGAACGGCGAGAGCGTTCCCTGCTAGTAACAGATCCACAAACCCATTCTCGATCATCCAGGCGAGAGAGTCTGATGCACCGGTATGGACTATTGCAGGTCCTCCTACTATGGTGATCTTACCACCTTTATCTTTTTTTATCTTTATGATCTCTTGTGCAATCTTCTTGGCAGAAGAGAGGTTCGGTCTCTCTGAAGATACTTGATTTGTCATAAAACCAAAAAATGGATTTTTCTCTCGAGGTCTCGGTGGAGGAACGACTTTTATTCCTGTTCGTCCGACTAATACTCTATCTCCTCTCTTTATCTCATCTATCGGCTTACATATCGCCCTATCTCCCTCAATTATGATTAAACAATCCATTCCAATATTTTCTACTGCCACCCATTGTTTATTTATCCTGACAAAAGTAGGATGGTTTGTAGTAGTATAGAACCCGCCCGGTACGATCTTATCGCCTATAGCCTCTTCCCAGACGGCATCATAAATCTCAGGAACTACTGCGCCCAAGTCGTGAACAGCGGTCAAGATATCTTCTAATACCTCTTTCGTCTCTGCCATTATCAAAATTCTGGCATAACTCGGATCTTTTTTATGCTTGCCGATCTTAAATTCTTTAACATCAAAATCGCCGTTTAGGTCTATTATAGTATCAAATACCTTATTCAGTATGTCCGAATCTATTATGTGACCTTTTAATTCTATTTCGGCTATTTCCAAAATATATCACTCCTTATTTTCTATCATAAAATCTGCTGATGGTATTATTCCTACTTTACCATCTTTTAAAACGTTTGATATATCATCCAGAGATTCGATAGGGATCATGCCCCACTCTTTGACAATCTTTTTATCTAAATTTGACAGCAGATATATCTTGTTACGTTTTAAAATATTTCTTAAATGGTATGCCTTATGCCCGCCCAACTCAAAACAGCTCTTAATTCTCTCTTCAGTCTCGTCTAAATCTACACACTCATGCATCCATCTCTCAAATACATCGTTACCTATCCCTTCTGGGCATTCTGCCACTAAAACTATATTTCCGCATGGTTTTACACCATATTTCACCATCTCTAAAGCTTTTACAGCTTGATATAAATTTATATCTCTCGGATGACCACCAGCACCTACAATTATACTATCAAAACAATCTTTTATATCAAAAATCATTATTCTTTTAGCTATCTTTACCAAATAGTTAAACACGGTATTTAAATCCCCCGAAGCAGCATTGGATATCTTTCTGCCATTACCAGCTATTATATTCAACGAAAAATCGGGATATACCTTATAAAACTCATTATGCTTATTTATGATCTCTAACATATCCAAATGGACAGGATTATCTTTTAAATTTCCCATGAATGCATTTTTGTCCAACAGCAAACTATGATTCTTTTTTATGGTATCCCTTCCTGCTAACCCCGGAATGATACTCTTCCTTCCTCCGCCAAACCCGGCATAATAGTGCAATGATACATCTCCAGTTATAATTTTCATATCTGATGATAGATATGTTTTGTTTATATAAACGGGCGTCCCATAGGATGTTTTGCCAAAAAAGACTAAATTATCGGGGTTATCACAATCGTGATGATCTATCTGCACCTTTTCTAAGAGATCTCTTCCTAGTATCCATTCTATCTCATCACTTTTAGGAGATCTATGAGTTCCTGTTGCAAAGATTATCTTTATATCACGTATATATTCTTCTATTATCTCTACCAAGACCTCTACCATCAATTTGGTGGGTGTATCCCTCGTCTGATCATCGACTACGATTACACAATTTTTTTTATTCTTGCATAACTCTTTAAGAGATTTACTTTGTAAAGGACTTGCTATTGCTTCTCTAATCATCTCTTTAGAATCACCAAA
>DUJX01000144.1:0-7131 GCA_013329575.1 Halobacteria archaeon
GGTCCGGTTTCTGAGAACCAAACACAATCTGCTCATCTTTGTATGCAGGACTAAGACCAAAATCATTCATAAATCTATCCTATAATACCAAGATCATATAACATTTACGAAGAGATAACAGATAAGATCAGCGATAAAATTGATAAACAACGATTTAAGTATTACGAACCGGATATTTGTAAGCCTTAAATCATTGATTCGAAACATTCGTAGATGGATGAAGGGAAAGAGACTGATGTGATACCGGATGGATAAAACAGATTTTATATGCCTTGGTCTGTATCAGAATAATTTTTTACACTCCGATACGATATTATAAATCTTATAAATCCGGATATATTATTAACATGCAAAAACTATTTAAGCTATAACTTTATTGAAAATCACTAAACTTTACAAAGGTTTGAAATAAGGTTGAATATAATTTTTAAATACTAAATTCTTTGAAGGAGAGAATATCTTGAATGCAATCTTGGCGATAGAGGACGGCACGATTTATAATGGTAAAGGGATCGGTAATGATAGATTAGTGACAGGCGAGATTGTTTTTACGACATCCATGACAGGTTACGAAGAGTCTTTGACAGACCCTTCATTTAAAGGACAGATCTTACTTTTTACATATCCTTTGATAGGAAATTACGGTATTAATAAGGATAGATTCCAATCAGACCATATCCATGCAGAAGGAGTGGTAGTTAGAGAGTTCTGCGATACCCCTTCACATTATATGTCCGAATCATCTATAGAAGAGTTGATAAGATCGGAAGACACGTTAGGAATATCTGGGATAGACACGCGAGATATTACTATAAAGATTAGAAATAAAGGAGCGATGAGGGCTGGTCTTGCGATTGGTGATTACAACGAGGACGAGGTACTGAATGCTGCAAAATCTGCACCTTTTATAAGCGATCTCGACCTGATCGGGCAGGTTTCATGCAATACCAAATATAGGATACAAAGGAGAGGTAAGAAGATAGCCGTATTAGATCTCGGTATTAAGAAGAGTATAGTAAAAAGTCTGGCAGATCATGGATTCGATCTTTATATTTATCCGTACAATACGACCGGAAAAGAGATTGAAGAATGCGAACCGGACGCTATCTTCTTTTCTAACGGACCGGGTGATCCAAAAAAAGCAAAAAATGCAATAGATATTGCCAAATATTTTTTGGGTGTTAAACCGCTTATAGGGATTTGTTTAGGCCATCAGATCGTATGTTTGGGAGCAGGAGGCGATACATATAAACTCAAGTTTGGACATCGGGGAGAAAACCATCCTGTCAAAAATATTAAGACCGATAAAGTATTTATTACATCACAAAACCACGGGTTTGCGGTAGATGCCGGTTCTTTCGATAAAGATAGCAAGATAGAGGTATCAGAGATCAACGTGAATGATAAGACAGTAGAAGGAGTACGTAGCGATTATTTCAATATTCTAACCGTTCAATACCATCCGGAAGCATTTCCTGGACCGAGAGACAGTGAAAAAAGATTTTTTGATGATTTAAAAAAGATAATAGACCGAGAGGAATTGGAATAAATATGCCTAAACGAAGCGATATAAGAAAAGTCTTGTTAATAGGATCTGGACCTATACAGATAGGACAGGCAGCAGAATTTGATTATTCTGGATCACAAGCATGTAAAACATTAAAAGAGGAAGGAATAAGCGTTGTTTTGATCAATTCTAACCCAGCAACAATAATGACCGATCCAGAGATGGCAGATAAGATATACATCGAACCTATAGACGTAGATATTATCTCGAAGATCATCGAGAAAGAGAGACCCGATGGATTAGTCGCTGGTTTTGGAGGACAGACTGCCCTAAACATTTCCACCGAACTTAAGGAGTGTGGAATAATCGATAAATATGGGGTTAAATTTTTAGGAACATCTTTTGAATCTATTTTAAACGCAGAAGATCGAAACAGGTTTAAAGATCTTATGGTTAAGATAAATGAACCTGTTCCCATGAGTAAAGCCGTAAGTTCTATCGAAGAGGCAGTAGCAGTATCTGAATCTCTCGGTTTTCCATTAATTATAAGACCTGCATATACGTTGGGCGGAACGGGAGGCGGTATTGCTAATAATTTAAAAGAATTAAAAGAGATCGTGAGAGGCGGATTGAACAAGTCGAGGATACACCAAGTACTCTTAGAAGAGAGTATCGGTGGCTGGAAGGAGATCGAGTATGAGGTTATACGAGATGCGAAAGATACGTGTATCATCGTCTGTAATATGGAGAACATAGACCCGATGGGGATACATACAGGCGAATCGATCGTAGTAGCACCGTCTCAAACGTTAACAGATGCGGAGCATCAGATGCTACGGACAGCATCTTTAAAGATAATAAGAGCGTTAGGAGTTGAAGGCGGAAGTAATATTCAGTTTGCCCTGAAAAACGGTGAATATAGAGTAATTGAAGTAAATCCTCGTGTATCTAGGTCATCTGCTCTCGCATCCAAGGCAACAGGCTATCCGATCGCTCGAGTCGCTACAAAAATTGCGATAGGATTAAATCTCGACGAGATTCAGAACGATGTTACTAAGACAACGTTTGCATCTTTCGAACCTGTGGTGGATTACGTCGTTGTAAAGATACCGAGATGGCCGTTTGATAAATTTCCTCAAGCGGATAGACGATTAACGACACATATGAAGAGTACCGGAGAGACGATGGCGATAGGACGAACTTTCGAAGAGGCGTTAATGAAAGCATTGCGGTCTTTGGATATCTATGAGGATTTATTGACAGAATACAGCAAAGATGATGCAGAAAGACATATACGGCAGCCAACAAACGAGCGTATCTTTGCAATATACAATTCGCTAAAGAGAGGATACTTTGACATAGATGAGATAGTCGATATGACAAATATCGATCCGTTCTTCATTAAAAAGATTAAAAAGATCGTGATGATGGAAGAAGATCTTAAAAAAGACCTTACGACGAATTATGTCCGGGCAAAAAAGATGGGGTTTACCGATGAGCTGATAGCAAGGATTACCGGTAAAAAAATAGACGATATTTACAAATTAAGAAGAGAGAGTGGTATCAATGTCACCTATAAGATGGTCGATACGTGCTCGGCAGAATTTGAGGCAAAAACGCCGTATTATTATTCTACTTATGAAAAAAGTTGCGAATTAGACCCATCAGACAAAAAAAAGGTTTTAATAATTGGATCCGGGCCTATAAGAATAGGACAGGGGATAGAGTTTGATTATTGTACCGTTCATGCAGTAATGGCATTAAAGGATGAGAATATCGAGACGCATATTATAAATAATAATCCAGAGACGGTTTCTACAGATTATGATACATCGGATAAACTGTTTTTCGATCCGATAACAGTAGAAGATGTCATAAATATCATC
This sequence comes from Halobacteria archaeon, assembly GCA_013329575.1. Lineage (GTDB taxonomy): Archaea > Halobacteriota > Methanoliparia > Methanoliparales > Methanoliparaceae > Methanoliparum > Methanoliparum sp8915u. The sequence goes on from DUJX01000144.1 coordinate 3,394, forward strand.
GAGAAAGAGAGATACTATGGCGTGATGGTACAGTTTGGCGGACAGACGTCTGTCAATCTTGCAATGTCTTTAAAAGAAGAGATTGAGAAGAGAGGGTTGAATACCAAGATATTAGGAACCTCGCCTGAAGATATAAACATTGCAGAAGATAGAGACCTATTCAGTGTATTTTTGAAGAGATTGAATATTACGCAGCCAAAAAACGGAATTGCACGATCATTTGATGATGCAAAAAAAGTTGCGAAAGAGATAGGATATCCGGTTCTCGTTAGACCGTCTTATGTCCTCGGTGGAAGGGCTATGGAGATAGTCTACGACGAGGGAGAACTCGAGCGGTATATGAGAGAAGCAGTAAAGGTAACACGAGAACATCCTGTATTAATAGATAAATTCTTGGAGAATGCGATAGAGATCGATGTTGATCTAGTCTCAGACGGATCGGATGTCTTGATTGGCGCCATAATGGAGCATATAGAGGAGGCAGGAATTCATTCTGGAGATTCTGCATGTGTAATACCACCACAATCACTTACAAAAAGAGAGATTGATGAGATAAAAAGGATCTCGAGCGAGATTGCATTGAATTTAAAGACCATAGGTTTGTTAAACATTCAGATGGCAATAAAAGACGGCGAGATTTATGTTTTAGAAGCAAATCCGAGATCCAGTAGGACTATACCCTACGTTAGCAAGGCAACGGGTATCCCTTTGGCAAAAATTGCGGCAAAGTGTATGATCGGTCGTAGTCTGAGAGAGATGGGATATCTCGATGATAGAGAGATAAAGAGGCATGTTGCAGTCAAAGAGGTAGTCTTGCCTTTTGACATGCTCGACGGGGTAGATCCAGTATTAAGCCCGGAGATGAAGAGCACGGGAGAAGTGATGGGGATCGATTATAAGTTTGGTATTGCATTCTTCAAGGCAGAACTGGCTGCAAATAACGAGTTACCATTAAATGGTACTGTTTTTATATCCGTTGGCGATGAGTTTAAACCAAAGATAGTAAATTTAAGCAAGAGACTAAAAGATTATGGATTTTCGATCATAACGACGAGAGGAACCGGAAAATACTTATCAGATCACGGCGTAGAGACAAATATTGTTAAAAAAGTAAATGAGGGTAGCCCTAATATATTGGATATAATAGAAAAAAGGGATGTATCGCTTATAATCAACATCTTATCATCCAAAAGATCTCGAAAAGATGACTACTCTATTAGAAAGGCTGCTATTGGTTCCAAAATACCATATATAACGACATTACAGGCGGCAAAAGCAGCGGTGGATGCAATAGAGATACTGAAATATGACAAAATGGCTATAAAATCTTTAAAAGAGTACATCTCTGAGTTTTAATCAAAAGGTATTTATTTTTATATAGAATCTATATTTTATTTTATGATCAAGATAGGTATTGCAGGCAAACCGAATAGTGGAAAATCGACTTTTTTTAAATCGGCTACGCTCGCTGATGTAGAGATAGCTAATTATCCGTTCACGACGATAGATGCAAACCAAGGTATCGCATTTGCCAGAAGCGTCTGTCCATGTAACGAGTTGGATGTGCATTGTGGGCATTGTAAAGATGGAATTAGGTTTACTCCGATAGAGATGATCGATGTTGCAGGATTAGTACCGGATGCACACTTAGGAAAAGGATTGGGCAACGAATTTTTAGATAATCTTAGACAGGCTGATGCGATCATCGATGTGATAGATGCGTCTGGATCAACGGATGAGAATGGGAATATTGTTGAGGTTGGCCGATATGATCCGTTAAAAGAGGTTGATTTTATAGAAAAAGAGCTTTCTATGTGGTTATATAATGTAATACACAGAGACTGGAATAAGATTAGCCGAAAAATGAGACAGGATGGGTTGAACATTTTTTTTGATAAATTGGCAGGACTCAATATAAATAGACAGGATGCAATTTATCTAATAAATAAGATAGATTTACCGGATGAGGTTTATAGATGGAGCGACGAAGAACTCATGCTCTTCTCTAATCATCTCATAAAAAAGAGCAAACCTATCTTGATAGTGGCAAACAAAGTTGATATAGCACCTGAAGAGAATATTGCAAGATTACAAAAACTTAATGAGAAAGGATACAAGGTCATATTAACAACGGCAGATGGAGAATTGGCATTGAGATTTGCAGAAAAGAGGGGCATAATTAAATATATCCCAGGCGATAAAGATTTTGATATAATAAATGTTGAAGGATTAAATAAAAAACAATTAGATGCTTTATATTTCATAAAAGGTATAATGAAAAAGATCGGAGGAACTGGAGTACAAGAGGCAATCAACACGGCAGTATTTGATATCCTCAATATGGTCGTGGTCTACCCTGTAGAGAACGAGAAAAAATGGACCGATAAGAATGGAAATATTCTTCCGGATTCTTTTTTATTAAAGAGAGGATCTACTCCACGAGATCTGGCATATCAGGTACATAGCGAGATTGGAGATAGCTTTCTTTTTGCAATAGATTCCAGAAGAAATATGCGGGTCGGAGAAAATTATGAATTGAAAGATAACGATGTTATAAAGATTGTATCGACAAAATAAAATATGGTGGAATGAGAGAATGAGTGAAAACAACGATCGAGTAGGTTTTCATCCTACCTTAAGGATAAAAGGAACAAAGAGCAGTGCATTATTAGGAAAAAAGATAGTAGTTGGCGTTACAGGCAGCGTTTCGGCAATAAGAGTGGTAGAATTATGTAGAGAACTAATAAGATACGGTGCAGATGTTTATGTTGCTATGACCGATGATGCAAAGAACATTATTCATCCTTATACGCTCCATTATGCATCAGGACACGAGGTCATTGAGAAATTGGTAGGCAGGATTGAACATATAGAATTTTTAGGGATGGATGGGGAGGCAGATCTATTATTGATAGCACCTGCAACGTCAAATACGATAAACAAGATAGCGGGAGGTGTAAGCGATACAACGATCACTCTCTTTGCAAATACAGCACTCGGATCTAATATCCCGATAGCGATCGTTCCTGCAATGCACGAGTCTATGTATCGAAATCCAATCTTGTTAGAAAATATTGAAAAATTGGAGAGGCTGGGTATAACTTTTATTGGACCGAGGATTGAAGAAGGAAAGGCAAAAATAGCAAAGAACGATGAGATCGTTCTCCATGTAGAACATATCCTATCTAAAAAGATACTCAAAGGTAAAAGGGTCTTGATAACAAGCGGAGCGACGGTAGAATCGATAGATCCGATACGAATTATAACAAACCGCGCATCTGGCAAGACCGGTGAAGAGCTGGCTAAAGAATGTTTTAAAGAAGGGGCAAAGGTTACGATAGTACATAGAGGCAAGATAGATGTTATTGGCATAGACGAGGTTTATGCAGAGAGCGCAAAAGAGATGCATGATGCCGTCTTTAACGAGTTAAACTCTAAAAAATACGATGCTTTCATAAGCTCGGCTGCCATATCTGATTATACAATAGATAAAGCAGATACAAAAATCCCCTCAGACAAAGAGATTGTATTACGGCTTAAACCGACAAGAAAATTAATAAAAGATGTTAAAGAGAGATTCCCTGAACTTGTCGTGGTAGGATTTAAAGCAGAGACCAATTTAGATATAGAAGAACTGATCAACAGGGCAATTGCAAAGAAAGACGAGGGAAAGATGGAGTTGATCGTTGCCAATGATATAGGACGAGGCGGCATGGGCACACCGGATAACGATGTGTA
>DUJX01000144.1:7139-8138 GCA_013329575.1 Halobacteria archaeon
TTGAAAGAATGACCACGTTTTCTAAATCGTACTCTCCGTCACACATAACGGGATTTTTTTCGGTGGATAACAACTTAAATCCGAAAAAAAAAGGAGCAATTGGTGCAGGAGTAATTTTAAAAGACGGCTGTATCACAAAAATAGAAAAAAACGAGAGTAAAGAGATAAAGATTTATATAAATGGTATTGAAGACGAGGCAAGAACTTCCCGTTATGTTGCATCCGAGATTTTAGGAAAAGATTTAGGAAAAGAAGGAGTAACGATCCGATCTAGTTTTGGAGTTCCTCTCAAGGGCGGATTTGGTACTAGTGCTGGTGGTGCTATAACTACCGCACTTGCTTTGAACGATCTTTATTCAAAAAATCTAACTTTCAATAGATTATCCGAGATGGCACATGTTGCCGAGGTAGTAAATAAGACCGGGTTAGGAGACGTAGATGCGATATCTGTCGGTGGAGGGCTTGTCATACGTAAAAAAGGTGGATCGGTAAATTATGGATCATTTGATATAATACCCGTCGGAGAGACGAGGGTTGGTTATATCTTTCTTAAAGAGATGTGCACAAAAGATGTTCTTAAAGACGGAAAGATTATGAGTATGATTAATAAGGTAGGCAGAGAGAAGATGAAGAGGCTTGTTAAGAGACCGACATTAGAAAATTTTATGAGGTTGTCGTATGAGTTCTCGTGCGAGATAGGGCTGGCTGATGGAAAGATAAAAGATGTGATCGAGGATGTGACGGCAAATGGAGGGCTTGCAAGTATGGCTATGATCGGTGGTACTGTATTTGCGATTAATGAATATAACTGTCTCAAAGATCATGGAAGATTGTACGAGACAGAGATAATGTTTGGAAGACCGCATATCGTCAGATAAAAATTATTATTAATGAATATAATGAAAATAATGACAATTATTATGATATAATATCCGAGTTAGGATAATATGACAGAGATACCGATATCTCATCCAAGATACAGATCTATAATCGTTAGAG
>DUJX01000012.1 GCA_013329575.1 Halobacteria archaeon
TTGATTACTATGAGAAGAGAGATAGATATACCAGATGGGGTTGATGTTACTATAGATAGGGATGTAGTAAAGGTTAATGGGCCAATAGGAACATTAGAGCGGAGATTCAATTATCCTAAAGTAAAGATCTTTATGGAAGAGAAAAAAGTCGTCGTTGAATCTGATGGAGAGGATATCAAGAAAGAGCAGAGGGCAATATTAGGTACTTTTGCGAGTCATATTTTAAATATGATCATTGGGGCCACAAAAGGGTTTGAATACGATCTTAAAATGGTTTATTCGCACTTTCCAATCCAGTTAGAGATTAAGAATAATAAGTTATATATCAATAATTTTCTCGGAGAAAAATCGCCGAGAATTGCATCTTTTGCTGAAGATGTAAAGGTAAAGATCGATAAGGATATTATAACTGTGAGTGGAATGAACAAAGAAGCTGTTGGCCAGACCGCCGCCAATATTGAGGCTGCAACCAAGATCAAAAGGAAGGATCCTAGGGTTTTCCAGGATGGTATTTATCTTACAAAAAAGAGTAAGTGATAGGTATGGATGATTTAAAAATCAAAGATGCGGTTTTTAGCGAGAAGGAACGTTTATTGAAAATTCGGAAAAAACAGAAAATTAAAAAACCTGATTTTGAGAAATATGGGCACAAACACAAGAAAAGGGTAACGAGTGCTTGGAGAAGACCCAGAGGTTCTCAAGGTAAACATAGAATTATGCGAAAAGGGAAACCCCCTCTTGTAAAATCGGGATATGGTTCTCCTTCTTTAGTAAAAGGTCTTCATCCGTCTGGTTACGAAGAAGTAATCGTATATAACGTTACTGAATTAAATTTTATCAATCCTGATGCACAAGTAGTACGGATCGGCCGATCGGTCGGTAGAAAAAAGAGATTGGATATAGAAGAGAAAGCAAAAAGTCTCAATATACATATTGTTAACACGGTGAAAGAGGTATGACAAATCTTTTAAAACAAAAAAAACTTGCAGCAAAGGTTATGGATGTAGGTGTAGGCAGAGTCTATCTAGACCCAGAGCATAGTGAGGATATCTCGGCGGCTATTACACGAGAAGATATTAGAAATTTGATTAAAGAGGGAGCCATCAAGAAAACTCCGAAGAAAGGTATTAGTCGGGCTAGGGCAAGAGAGAGAGATCTTAAAAGAAAATATGGTCATAGAAAAGGACATGGACGAAGAAAAGGTGGACAGAATGCCAGATATCCAAGAAAATCGTATTGGATTAAGAATATACGGGCACAGAGAAGATATTTAAGAAAGCTGAAGGATGATGGTAGCATCGAGAGGTCTACTTACCGATTGCTCTATAGAAAATCAAAAGGTGGCGAATTTAAAAACGTTAATTCGTTGAATAGTTATATTGAGAACAAGAAACTTATTACAAAGAATAAAGAGGGTGTATAAGAGATGGCCGATGGATATAGATATAGAGTTCATTTTAGAAGAAGGAGAGAGAATAAGACAAATTATCACAACCGATTAAAGTTATTGTCATCTAAAAAGCCGAGAGTTGTTGTTAGGAAGACCAATAAGAATATTATAGTTCAGCTGATTGAATATAATCCGACGGGAGATATCGTATTGGCATCGGCAATAAGTAACGAGTTAGATTCTTACGGATATAACCAAAATAAAAGGAATATACCTGCAGCATATCTAACAGGGCTTTTGTTTGGTCTGAGAGTTAAAAAAAGTTTGGATATAGACGAAGCAATATTGGATATCGGTCTGAATACCTCTATAAAAGGTTCTAGAATATATGCTGCATTGAAAGGGATAATCGATTCTGGTTTTTATGTAAACCATAGTCCTGAGATTTTACCCGACGATGATCTTGTGATGGGAAGCCATATAGATGAGAGTTTTAGTGATATTGTAGATAAAGTTAAAAAAGAGGTTATAACCTCTTTTGGAGGATCGTTATGAAACAATCTGGAAGAAAAGAGAGAAGGCAGAAAAAAGTAGTTCAAGAAGAAGAATGGATACCAAAGACAAGACTCGGCCGGTTGGTCGCAGAACAAGAGATAAAAGATATAGATGACGTCTTGTCTTCGGAATATCCGTTAAAAGAAGTAGAGATAGTGAATTTATTGCTTCCCGATCTTGTGGATGAGGTTCTCGATATCAATATGGTACAGAGAATGACCGATTCTGGAAGAAGGGTAAAATTCGATGCTACCGTCGTGGTCGGCAATAGACGAGGGTACGTCGGTGTTGGTATAGGAAAAGATGCCGAGGTAGGCAATGCTATCAGAAAGAGTACAAGAGATGCAAAATTAAATATCATAAAAGTTTTAAGAGGTTGTGGATCCTGGGAATGCAAATGTGGTACGGCGCATTCTATCCCATACAAGGTAGAGGGCAAGGCCAGCAGTGTTAAGGTAGTAATTATACCGGCACCGAAAGGTTTGGGTTTGGTTGCGGGTGAGACGGCAAGAAAAGTATTGGAGTTGGCTGGAGTAAAAGATGCATGGACTCAGGCGTATGGAGAGACCAGGACGAGTGTTAATTTTGCCAAAGCAACATATGATGCTCTTAAACAAGTTTCTCTAATAAAGCAATAAAGATTAAAGAAAGGTAGAGAGGAAGACAAAAATGTATGCGGTAATCATGCTTCGTAGTAATGTTGGTGTTAAAAAACCTATAAAAGACACGTTGGAACTGTTGAGATTGCATAAAATAAACCATTGCGTCTTTTTAGACGAGAACGAGTATAACAAAGGAATGCTTCAGAAGGTAAAAGATTTCGTGGCGTGGGGTGAGGTTGATAAGGAGACATTGATGACGATAATGGAAGAGAGAGGAAGATTGATTGGTAATATCAGGTTAAAAGATGTATCCTTGGAAGATACTTCGTTTGGATCATTAGATCTGTTTGTAGAGGCTTTGTTATCAGGAAAGGCAAATTTTAACGATATACCTACATTAAAGCCTGTTTTTAGATTACATCCCCCAAGAAAAGGGCATAAAGGCATTAAAAAAAGTTTTAAGGCAGGGGGAGAACTAGGATATCATGGAGATAAGATAAACGATCTCTTATTAAAGATGAGGTGATTTCATCTATGCCAAAGAATAAAACAAGCAAGTACAGGGGATCAAGAACCTGTGGATGTGGTAATTCTAAGCGAAGGCGGGGCGCAGGAAACAGAGGTGGTCATGGTAATGCAGGGTCTTTTAAACATCATAAGGTAAGAGCTAAAAAGATGGGGTTGAAGTTTGGAAAATATGGGTTTAAAAGACCTATCTCTCAAATAAAACAGAAAAAAGTCATTAATATTGGTGATTTGGATTATTTAATACCACAACTTGCATCTAAAGGGTTGTTAGAAGATGAAGGAGAATATTTATCCATAAATCTTGCCTCTATTGGAGTAGATAAAATATTAGGATCGGGGCAATTGAGATATTCTGATAAAAAACTACGACTTACGGCAAAAGATTTTTCGGAAAAAGCGGTAGAGAAGATCAAGGAGTATGGTGGAGAGATAATATTGGATGAAGGGATATAGTACTAATCCTTCCCTATCAAAAAACCTTTTCCAATAAATTAAAATGGATTACTATGCCTGAAACGATGACGGGATTCAGATCTACTATTGATTCTCTCTTTAGAATAATACCTACGGTCAAAAAACCTATTGGCCATGTCCATTTTAGAACGAAACTGGGCTGGACTATCGGTATCCTTCTTCTTTATTTCATCTTGATGGAGATTCCTATGATAGGGATAAGCCCAGAAAGCATCGATTATTTCGGTGCGTTCAGAGCCATTATGGGTGGTTCAAATGGGTCTATAATCCACCTCGGTATCGGACCCATCGTGATGGCATCCATTATACTGCAGCTACTGGTCGGTGCCAAGATCATAAACCTTAACCTCGGCGATCCGAACGATCAACGATTCTATCAGGGAATGCAGCGGGTCTTGGTAATGATAATGATCGTTTTAGAATCGCTTCCATTATTGATCGGGGGGGTTATCCTGCCTGATCCGGTTCTTGTTGCTACCCTCGGAAGACCGGTCGTCTTGTTACTGCTCTTCGTCCAACTCTTCATAGGCGGTCTTTTGATATTATATATGGACGAGGTCGTGTCTAAATGGGGCATCGGGTCTGGAATAAGTCTATTCATATTGGCAGGCGTAGCTCAATCTTTGATTATTGGGCTATTTAATTGGCATATAAGTGCATTTACAGGATTTCCAGCAGGATTTATCCCGCTTTGGGTTGAATTGATCCGAACAGGTGCTATCACGAGTATAAGAAATGTCATGATAGACGGACAGGTTCTCGCGTTGATAAGTACTATCGTCGTCTTCTGTATTGTAGTATATTTTGAAGGTATGAGAGTAGAGATACCATTATCCCATCAGATGGTACGGGGTGCCCGAGGCAGGTATCCTATTAAACTTATATATGCGAGTGTTCTTCCTATAATTCTTGTAAGTACATTACAGGCGGTAATCCAGATGATAGGAATGCAGTTATGGCATTCAGGCGTTCCGCTCATAGGAAATAACGCGTTGATCGGGGCATACTCTGCCGTCTCACCCACAGAACCGATCAGTGGATTGATGTATTATTTAAACCCGATAAATTCTCCATACGATTGGATTCCGTCACTCGTAGCAGAGAGATTTCATATGTTAGGAGCGATTCCTCCTGATGGATGGCAGATAGTATTAAGGTTCGTTATAAATGCTGCCTTCTTCATAATCGGTGGTATAATATTTGCTGTCTTCTGGGTAGAAGTAAGCAATATGAATTCTGAGGCCGTAGCCAATCAGATACACCGATCTGGTCTACAGATTCCAGGATTCAGAAGAGATCCTCTTACGCTGAAGAAACGATTGGACAATTATATACCCAAGATAACGGTATTGAGCGGTGCATTAATAGGTGGGCTTGCATTATTCTCCAGCTTGTTTGGACTTATTGGAGGAATAAGCGGTACCGGTATGTTACTGGCTGTAGGTATAGCTTACAGGCTGTATGAAGAGATGGCATCGCAGCAGATGATGGAGATGTATCCTTTCATGAGGAGATTTTTTGGTGAGGAATGATTTAAGATGAATTGGAAAGATTTGATCAGCAAGGTTGCGTTGGTTCTCGGTTTTGCATTACTCTTTGGGATAATGATCGGCGGTCAGGGTTTTCGGGATGCAGTAGCTATGTCGGTAGATTTTATTTTTAGACCATTAGCCGATGTTTTAACCGCAAGTAATCTTCATATCTTGTTATTGATATTAGCGTTTATTACGGGGCTGGTTACAACGGTGATCCAGAGATATACGATTGATTGGGGGAATATGAAAGCGTCGCAAGAACGGATGAAGAATCTGCAGAAAGAGTTCAGGGCGGCTCAATTGGCCGGTGATACAAAAAGGATAGAAGAGCTTAACGAAGAGAGCAGAAAACTTATGCAGGATAGTGCATCTATGCAGATGCAGCAGTTAAAGCCGATGGGATACATATCGATAATAACGATCCCGATTATAATGTGGCTGTATGTTTATTTGAAGGATATTTACGGTGTATATGGTTTCGGCAAATTAACCGGTGTTGTAAATGGGCCTCTCTTTGCATTTCCGTTTGTGGGCGAAAGAATGATGGTTGATCCGCTATTTTGGGGTCTTCAATGGTGGTTTTTATGGTATTTAGTATGTTCTATCTTCTTTGGACAGATATTTAGTAAATTGTTAAATACAGGAATGAGTACCACATCTACATCTACGGATTGAATTTTTTTAAAATGAAGATAACGATAAGTGGGCATGCAGGGAGTGGAAAAACATCTGTCTCAAGAGAGTTGGCAAAAGCTACTGGATTTAAGGTTATCTCTGCTGGTAGTGTCTTTAGAGATCTAGCAAAAGATGCCAATATGACGCTGGAAGAATTTAGTTTATATGCGAAAGATGACAAAGAGGTCGATTCTTTGGTAGACAGACGGCAGGTAGAACTATCGAATAAGTACAAAGATTGCATCGTAGAGGGGAGATTATCTGGCTGGATGATAAAAGAAGCAGATTTTAAAGTATGGTTACAGTCATCGATAGAGACGAGGATCAGACGTATTATAAACAGAGAGAATAGAACGTATGAATCTGTCTTAAAAGAGACGATCTCGCGCGAAAGAGTTGAAAAAGATAGGTATAAAAAATTTTATAATATTGATATAGACGATCTTTCCATATACGATCTGGTTATTAATACTGAACGATGGGACATATTTGGTGTCAGCGAGATAATACACAAAGGGCTGGAGCGATTAAAAGATGGTAGGGATTAGACCGGAGGAGAGGCCCATCGAAGAGTATATTAGGAAGGGGATAATAAACCTCGATAAACCACCTGGACCGACCAGCCATGAAGTGAGTGCGTGGATACGAAAGATCTTTAATTTAGACAAAGTGGGGCATGGTGGCACCCTCGATCCACGGGCAACAGGGGTCTTACCTATACTTCTGGAGGATGCAACTAAGATAACTCCTTTTTTGCTATCATCCGACAAAGAATACGTCTGCTTGATGAAGTTACATAAAAAGGTATCTGAAAAAAGGCTTTTAAAGGCGTTTTCTAAATTTGAAGGTGTGATATACCAAAAACCTCCGCTCAAGTCTGCGGTTAAAAGGGTAACCAGAAAAAGAAAAGTTTATAAGTTGAGGTTATTAGAATTAGAAGATAAAGATGTACTTTTTAAAGTTAAATGTGAATCTGGTACCTACATACGGGTACTATGTCATGATATCGGACAATTTTTAGGTGTAGGTGCAAGTATGTACGAATTAAGGAGGGTATTGTCCGAACCGTTCGTAGAATCTGATTGTGTTACGATGCATGATCTCGTCGATTCATATTTTTTATGGAAAGAGTGTGGCGAAGAAAAATATTTAAGAGAAAAGATATTACCTATAGAGAACGTTCTAAAACATATACCAAAAATTTATATAAAAGATTCCACAGTTGATGCTATCTGTCACGGAGCAGATCTGGCAGCACCAGGAGTTGCAAATAATGGTATCGCCGATGATGTATCGATAGGAGGCCGCGTGGCGTTATATACACAAAAAGGTGAGGTAGTCGCTCTTGCTATCGCTAAACGTGACCTAAAAAAGGGTGTATTTTATAAAAAAGGGATCGTTGCGGATACCGAGCGAGTTATAATGCAACCAAACACGTATCCTAAATATTGGAAGAATGCCGGGGTGGCTGAGCGGTAAGGCGCAAGCCTGGAGAGCTTGTGTCTCTTTCGGGACGCAAGGGTTCGAATCCCTTCCCCGGCGTCTAAATATAAATTAAAAAATTAGTTTAGATATGTTAATTAATACAATCGATATACAGATTAAAATCATAAAATGGGTTTGAGGGAGATTAATGGAGACTGAAATAAAACATCTTGTAAGGATAGCAAACACCGATTTGAATGGTAATAAACAGGTGTTCATCGCGTTATCCAGGGTTAAGGGGATAGGTAAAAAGATGGCAAAGATTATAGCATCGAGGGTTAATATCGATCCTTATGTCTTGCTCGGCAGTTTATCTGATGATGATATAGACCGGTTGAAAAAAGAGGTTGAAAACTTTGGTAAAGATCCGGACATTCCTTCATGGCTTTTAAACAGACGAAATGATTACTCTAGTGGAGACAATATACACCTTATCGGTACGGATATAGATATTACCGTCACAGATGATATTAATAGGTTGAAAAAGATACGTAGTTATCGCGGGCTGCGTCATGAGAAAGGATATAAAGTTCGTGGTCAAAGAACAAAGTCGACCGGTCGTAAGTCTGCCGTAGTTGGAGTAAGGAAAAAGAGGGTGTGATAATACATGGGTGAGCCAAAGAGATTAAAAAAGTTGTATAAAAAACCGATCCATCCTTGGCAGAAATCTAGGCTTGTATCTGAAAAAGAGATATTATGCACATATGGATTGAGAAATAAGAGAGAGTTATGGAGAACAGAGGAAGAGTTAAGGAAGTATAGGCGAGAGGCACGAGACATTTTGGCAGAACTTGCACTAAATCCAGAGGATGAGATCGCTAATAAGAAGAAGAATGATATTGTAAATAGGTTGATGAAGTATGGTATCTTAAAAGGTGGGATAGATCCTCTCGATGAGATTCTGTCATTAGATGTGAAAAAATTCCTCGAGCGGAGGCTTCAGACCATAGTTTACACAAAAGGTTTGGCCCCGTCCCCGAAAGGCGCGAGACAGATGATCGTGCACGGTCATATTGCTGTTAGTGGCAGAAAGATCTTTTCTCCCAGTTACCTGGTGGGAAAAGACGTAGAAGATAAAGTCTCTTTTGCAGAAAACTCTCCTTTTAAAGGTAGAGCCGAGACAGAAGAATAAAAACGATAAGAGGTTAGATTTAAATGGCTAAAGAGAAATGGGGTATAGCTCATATCTATACATCACTTAATAATACTATAGTGACCATCACCGATATAACTGGTTCAGAGACGCTTGCAAGGGTTTCTGGAGGTATGGTAGTAAAAGCAAGCAGGAATGAGGGATCACCGTATGCGGCAATGCAGCTGGCGTTAAAAGCGGCGGAAATAGTGAAAGAGAAAGGTATATTTGGTTTAGATGTAGAGATTAGGGCACCGGGTGGTAATAAAGCTAAAAGTCCTGGTCCTGGTGCTCAATCTGCAATAAGAGCGCTGGCAAGATCCGGGTTGAAGATAGGTAGGATCGAAGATGTAACACCGATCCCGCATGACGGATGTAAAGCTAAAGGAGGGGGAAGAGGAAGAAGAATATGACCGATATACAAATATTGGATTATCTCGATACGAACGGCAAATTCTTGATAAAAGGAGTGTCAGCAGCGTTTATAAACGCTGTTCGTAGGGTTGCAATGTCCGAAGTTCCGAAATTGGCCGTCGATTATATACGAATTTATGATAACTCTTCGTCATTATATAACGAGACGCTGTCATCGAGAATCGGTTTAATCCCATTAAAGGCAGAAGAGCTGGAATTTTTTAAAATGCCTGACGAATGCGAGTGTGGTGGCGAAGGTTGTGGTTCATGCCAGACCGTTCTGTCTTTGAGCGCGGAAGGTCCAAAAATTGTATATTCATCCGATTTAGTCGCGTCGGATCCGTCGATCAAGCCTGCTTATCAAGATATTCCAATAGTCAATCTTCACGAAGGGCAAAGAGTAGTCTGTGAAGCCATTGCCAAGCTTGGTATCGGAAAGAATCATGCAAAATGGCAGGCTACTACTATATGTGCCTATAGAAACTTGGCAAAGATTGATATTATAGATTGTGATCTTTGTGGAGATTGTATAAAAGAATGCCCAAAAGGTTTATTATCTATAAATAAGGAATTAAGAATAAAAAATATACTCGATTGTAATATATGTAGGTTGTGCGAACGTGCTTGTTCGATAGATGCAATCCGAGTAGGTTTAGAAAAAGACCAATATATATTCAGTATCGAGTCTGATGGAAGTATCAACGTTAAAGATATCGTAAATACTGCGGTAGATGTGATCGAAAATAAATTGTTAAACCTTAAAAAATATTTAGAGATCATTTAAGCGGGGGTTGCCGAGATTGGTCAAAGGCGCAGGACTTAAGATCCTGTTTCATAGGAATTCGGGGGTTCAAATCCCCTCCCCCGCATTTATCCCGATTAATTTATAAATACAGAATAATTTTACAGGTGAGAGAGATCATGAAGATTAGACAAAAGAGTAATCCTTTGATTATTGATCAGATCAACAAATTGTTAACAAAATCAAGAGAAGAAGATGCAAGGATTTGGAGAGATGTTGCACAGAGATTAAACAGTCCAACAAGGTCAAAAATAGTTGTGAATGTCGGTAAGATAAACAGGTATGCAGATAAAGATAAAATAATTCTTGTTCCAGGTAAAGTTCTTGGGTCTGGAACCATCGATCATCCGGTAACAGTATCGTCTATGGATTTCAGTGAGACGGCATACAAAAAAATTATAGATGCCGGTGGTAGGTGCCTGACCATAGACGATCTTGTTAAAGAGTCTCCGAAAGGATCGAATGTACTTATAATTCAGTGAGGCAGACAATGACAGTAATTGATGCATCTAATTTAATAATGGGTAGATTAGCGAGTGAGGTGGCAAAAAGGTTACTAAACGGCGAGGAGATAATCATCGTTAACAGTGAAAAATGTGTCGTTACCGGATCCAAGAGATTTTTAACCTCGTTGTATGAGACTAAACTAAGTCGTGGAAGTCCTGAGAAAGGGCCATATTTTCCAAAAAGGCCTGACCGGATACTGAGAAGGACTGTACGGGGTATGTTACCATATAAAAAACCACGAGGTAAAGAGGCGTATAAACGTTTAAANNATGTACGTTGGTCTCCCTAACGATATAAACAGCAATCTTGAGACTATACCGGCCATATCTTCGTCTAACCTGAGCACGATCAAATATGTTCATTTAGAAGATATATCTAGAAAATTGGGATCAAAATTTTGAGGTGTTATAATGGATAAGATTGTTAATACCAGTGGTAAAAGAAAGACTGCAATAGCAAAAGCAACGATAAGATCAGGGACGGGCCGGGTTAGGGTGAATAAAAAACCGATAGATATCATCGAACCGGCTGTTGTAAAAGATAAAATGTTAGAACCGCTAGTAGTTGCAAA
>DUJX01000039.1 GCA_013329575.1 Halobacteria archaeon
CGCGTTATCTATATTGTTAATACCATCTTCGCTCATTAGAATACACCTTTTTATCGGACTGGTTTCTCTTTTCTGCCCCGTGTCAGTTCTCTAAGCGGGGTGTTATTTACTGCTATTACTTTAAACTTTACTCCTGGAATATCACCCATCGATCCTCCCATCCGTCCACCGATCCTTTCGACCAAAACCTCATCATGTTCGTCAATAAAACCAATCGCTCCATCGTAAGGACAAAACGCGGTTATACGCTTTCCATTCTTTACTAATTGAACCTTGACCGCCTTACGTATAGCAGAGTTTGGCTGTTTTGCTTCGATCCCTACTTTCTCCAAGACTATTCCGCGTGCCTGTGGAGCACCACCCAACGGATCTATCTTACTCCGCTCAATCTTAGTCTTTTTCTCTTTTCTGAATTTTTTTCTATCGCTTTTTAATTTTCTTGCACTATACATTCCTTTACCCATGGTAATCCTCTTTTTAATTTATTATAATTGTATCGATCGAACAATGCCTCTGAGCAAGTTTTATTGCTTTTTTTATTCTTTTACCGTTTTTTCCGATTGCTAATCCTTTATTTTCCGCTGCAACATCAATAAACGCTATTTTTTTATTTTTATCATCAGAAATTTTTATTTTTTTTATATGAACAGGATAAAATGATTTTTTAATAAATTCTTCTGCATTTTCAGAATATTCTATAACTTCTACCGGCATATCAAGCGCTTTTTTAACCCTATTTATGTTTATTCCTCCTTTACCAATCGCTAATCCCATCTCCCCGTTCTCCACAACAAAGATAACCGTCTCATCATCTATGACACAATCGATCACTTTGGCATTGGTTATCTGCTCAAAAAGAGCAATATATCTAAGTTCTTCTGTTTTCAGCTTTATATCCAAAAAATCTCACCTATCTCACAAAGCATTTATGAATACTGACAATTAGTGGATATTAATTTATCTATACAAAACTTGAAATATTTGCCTCTTCTTTAATCACGACCAAAGATGATATAAAGAATGGTTTACCACATAGGATCCCTAAATCGGCATTATTTCCATCAAAATCATAAACAGGGACATCTTTTGCCTCTTTTTTTATGATCTCCCTCTGCTTTTCAGGACAGTTTTGTGAAAGTACGATATATTCGGCTTTACCATCTTTCAAACATTTTAACGTCTGTTTATATCCCATAAACACTTTTTTTGACTTCACTGCAGTCTTTAAAGATTTTACAATATCCATACGATCCTCACCTTTTAATTAATATTTTCTTCTTTAATTGTTAATTTAACATTACCGGTACCCACTTTAACAGGAATACCCACGATTATATTCTCTACGACACCCGCAAGCTCATCTACATCGCCTTTTACAGCAGATTTCAACAAATTTGATGTTGTAATCTCAAAAGCTGCCCTAGAAAGAACACTGCTTTTACTTCCTGCCACACCATGTCGTCCTATCGATTTTAACTCTCCATCCACCGTCATAACATCGGCTATAAGCATGATATGTCTTATATCTACATCCAACCCCTGTTCTCCTATTGTATCGGTTATCTCATTTATTACAGCACGTCTTGCACTCTCTATACCTAGTACTTCCTCGATCTCTTTTATATTATTCGTCGTCGTTCTATGTGGGTCTACGCCGTCTATCTTCATGACATCCATTAGATTAGACCCTTCTGTATATAAAACATATTCGTTACCTTCTTTCCTGATCACTACTCTCGTTACCTCTTTTATACCTTTTAAAACAATGTTATTAAGTTTTTCCTCTAATTTATGAAGTTCTTTGAACGATCTTTCGCCTGGTATAATCTTTAACTGTAATTCATCTACATGGATATTAAATTTTTTTCCTGCCCCAAGTTTTGATAAGATATCATCCACCGTTAAACCACGTCTCTCGAGTGATTCTTTGTCTAAATCTACGATTATTTCCATTGAGCCGAGATCTGTAGAGATAGAACCTATATCTTTAAATGTAGTCCTTTCTATATCTGACGCAAGTTTTTTTGCAAAATCTCTATCGTCGGATAGCTCTTTCTCGATCTTCACCGTCATAATTGGTGTAGCCGGTTTTTTCCTAACATCTAAAATCTCTATTAAACGAGGAAGACCTAAAGTGACGTTTATCTCTGCCACACCTGCATAATGGAATGTACGCATGGTCATCTGTGTACCTGGTTCTCCAATACTCTGTGCCGCCACGGTACCTACCGCTTCATGAGGATCTACCAACGCTTTCTTGTATCGCTCCGTGACTATATCAATGATCTTATAGAACGTATCTTCATCTAAGTCCAGATCTTTTATCGCATCCTCGAGGTCTTTTAATAATTTAGCGGGTAGTACCTCTTTTAGTTCACCGATCTTTTTAGAGATATCAGACCGTTTAATAATCTTACCAGAGATCATTCTTCCCCCATTATAAAATTTACAATCTTTTTTACATCGACCGATTCGCCATAATCACTCCTCATAGGATCTACTCCATCCTCACCGTATCTAAATTGAACTATCACGTTATCCATCCCCCTAACCGTCCTATCTTCATCTACTTTTAAATCTTGTAGAGCATTTATAAGTCTCCGTTGTAGATACCCGCTCTGAGACGTCCTTACGGCAGTATCCACCAGCCCCTCTCGTCCCCCTACGGCATGGAAAAAGAACTCCGTTGGGGATAAACCTTTTTTGTAATTAGATTTTACGAATCCTTTTGCTTCGGCGCTTAAATCACCTTTTTTAAAATGAGGCAAAGCCCTTCCGTCGTAACCTCTGGAAATTCTCTCCCCTCGCACGGATTGTTGTCCCATACAAGCCACCATCTGGGTTAAATTTAATATAGATCCCCTCGCACCAGATACTGCCATTATTACTCCCGGATTGTCTATACCTAAATGTTTGCTAGCAACACGACCTGACATATCTCTCGCCTTACTTAACAGCTGCATTATCCGTATCTCAAGAGTCTCTTCTAACGTTCTACCTGGTAGAGGCTCTAATTGATGGTTATCGTATGAAATTATATTTTTATCAATCTCCAAGCGAGTATCCTTTATTATCTCTTCTATCTCTTTATTTGCCGCTTCCGGTATATCCTCGTCATCTATCCCGAAACTAAAACCAAAATATGAGATACTGTTTATCGAAAGATGCGTCAAATTATCCAAAAAGTGTCTCCCAACATCCCCACCGTACTCTTTTATTATTGTATCGAGTATCTTTCCTTTAAAGGTACCTATTCCGACCTCATCGATAATTCCACTCAGAAGATTCCCATTCTTTATGCATACATAGGCATCATTCGGGCAATCCATCTTTTTACAGACGGGACAGTTCTGGCAAGTCCCTGCTTTATATTCCAGATTGATTGTTTCAGGCAAAACAATACTGAATATTTGTTTTCCAGTCAGATATTCCTCTTTACTATCATCACCATTATCTATATTATCAAAAAGATCAAGGCTCGACAGATCAAAAAACTCAAAATCTCGGGATTTTTTATTTAGGTTCACCGATCCATCATCGAAGGTCAGTCCTTTCAACAGATAGGAGACACCATTTTTATCAATCCTTCTTCCTTTTTTTGTTAACATGAAGATGCCTGTAATATGATCATGAATACCACCAATGATAGGCCCGCCAAACTTTGGTGAGATCATATTATTATCGACACCCATAATGATATCTGCCTCCGCTCTTGCCTCATCTGATTGCGGGACATGGAGGTTCATCTCATCACCATCAAAATCAGCATTATACGGATGACATACCGCAGGATTTAATCTGAACGTATTGCCTGAAAGAATCTTGACTTTATGAGCCATCATGCTGATTCTGTGCAGGGAAGGTTGCCTGTTAAATAATACAATATCTCCATCGATAAGATGCCTTTCTATAATCCAATACAGATCAATCTCATCTGATAACTCGCTTTTGGTCTTATCCGTAACTTTTATTCTCTCTCCATTAGGTTTTACTACATAATTCGTGCCTGGATACTCATTACCACGTAATAAGAATTTTTTGATCATATCGATGTTTAATTTGTTAACCACTACGGGAATGGTCAACTCTTTAGCTATTTTTAATGGAACACCGACCTCATTTATTCTTAAATTTGGATCAGGAGAGATCACAGCCCTGGCAGAAAAATTTACCCGTTTACCCGATAAATTACCTCTAAACCGCCCCTCTTTTCCTTTCAACCTTTGAGAGAGCGTTTTTAAAGCACGCCCACTTCGATGACGTGCAGGAGGAATACCAGATGTCTCGTTATCGAAGAATGTCGTTACATGATACTGTAAAAGTTCCCAAAGATCTTCTATAATCAATTGCGGCGCGCCAATCTCTTTATTTTCTTGGAAACGTTGATTTATTCGTATTATATCCACTAATTTATGGGTTAGATCATCTTCGGACCTCTGGCTGCTCTCAAGTGTTATCGACGGTCTTACTGTAACTGGTGGAATTGGTAAAACCTTTAAAACCATCCATTCAGGCCTGACATTCTCTGAATCTATTCCTAACAGTTCTAAATCCTCATTGGATACTTTCTCTAACCTATCTCGTATATCTGCTGGGGATAACTTATTCTCTTCTAAATTTGTATCTATCTCCCTATAATTTGTAGGCTTCTCAAATTTTATGACCATTTGTTCTTCGCCACAATAAGGACAGATCTTGTTATTAGAAGACTCTTTGATAACATTTTTGATTATCTCATCGGTATCCAGCCCCATCTCTTTGTAATGTTCCAGTTTATCACGATACTCCCTCTTCGATTCTTCAGATAATAATAATTTACCACAACGCCTACAAGTACTTTTAAGTATCTCTGCTATCAACTTGGCAAATCCAACATGAATTACCGGTGCAGATAGTTCTATATGACCGAAATGGCCTGGACATTCACCAACTTTTCCACCACATGTTTTACAGACAAGACCTGGATCTATGACGCCCAGATGTTGATCCATCAATCCTTTCTCTACAGGATACCCATCTTTGTCATACGTTTCTGCAGTTATAATCTTTACCGCGCTTATTTTTCTTATTTCTGAAGGAGATAATAATCCAAATTTAATTTTACCTATCTTTTTAATACTCATTGTCAGAAACCTCTATTATTTAGACCTCATCCTCTAATACAAGCCTTGGGGCAATTCCTAAAGATTTCATCTCGTCTAATAATAATTTAAAAGCATAACTCATCTCAACAGGATAGATCTCGGCATCTTTCTCACAGATTGGACAAGAATTGATATTTCTTTTTTTATCGAAGAATGCAATCATACCACATCTGTTGCAGACTAATCCTGTAACTTTATCCGACTCATCGAGAAGCCTATCCTTTAATACGAGGGCGCTACCATAACCGATCAATACATCCCGTTCCATCTCTCCGAACCTAAGACCCCCCTCTCTCGACCTTCCTTCTGTCGGTTGTCTCGTCAAAACCTGCACAGGACCTCTCGATCTCGCATGTATCTTTAAACTGCTCAAATGATACAATCTTTGATAGTATATGACTCCAACAAATATATCTGCCTCTATAATATTACCAGTTATTCCATCATACATTCTCTCTTTTCCTGAATGTGAAAAACCATTCTCCATTAAGAGTCTTCGTAAATCTTTCTCTTTCTCACCATAAAAAGCCGTCCCATCGATAGTTCGACCAGCTAAAGAACCTGCTTTCCCACCGATCATCTCCAATATATGACCGACAGTCATCCTGCTCGGCAGTGCATGCGGATTTATTATTAAATCAGGCGTGATACCGTCTGGTGTAAAAGGCATACTCTCCTGAGGTATTATTAAACCAACAACACCCTTTTGACCGTGCCGCGATGAGAATTTGTCTCCAAGTTCCGGGATATATTGCTTTCTAACCTTTACTTTTGCGAGCTTTGCACCGTTTACGCTCTCTGTCAATAATACAGAATCAACTACCCCATCTTCATTGTTCCTTACGGTAACAGAAGACTCTCTTCTTTTTTGTGTAGAAATTTCTGTAAAATCAGACGATTCTTCTAAAAATCTTGGAGGACTTGTTTTACCAATCAAAACATCGTTCTCTTTAACGTCTATTTCTGGAAATATCAATCCGTCTTCATCTAAGAATGAATAAGCATCCCGTTCTCGTACACCTCTTACTTCTGGATCAGGAATCTCGAAGATCTCTTTTTGTCCACCGGGATACCGATTCTCTTCGCTATCATAACTCCTAAAAAAGTGTATTCTCGCCAACCCTCTCTCTATAGAACCCTTGTTCAAGATAAGGGCATCCTCTATGTTATATCCTGCATAAGATAAGACGGCAACTACGAAATTCTGGCCTGCAGGTCTTTCACTAAAACCAACATTATCAGAGGTTTTTGTCTTAACAAGCGGTAACTGCGGATAATGGAGGTAATAACCACGTGTATCTAATCTTAATTTTATGTTTGCAGCTGGAAAACCGAGAGACTGTTTCATCATGGCACACCCCATCGTATTTCGTGGAGATGAGTTGTACTCTGGAAAGGGGATTATTCCAACAGAGACTCCTAAGACGAGAGGCGTTGCCATCTCAAGGTGAGTATGCTCGTCTGTAAGGTCAGTCTCGTCGATTGCTATGTACGTATTCTCTTCTTCATCCGCATCGAGGTATTCGATCAGCCCTGCTTTAATCAGATCATCAAATTTTATCTTTTTATCCGCCAAATCTTTGATATGTTCTTCGGTTAGAACCGACCTGCCATCTTTTACGACTATTAACGGTCTTCTAACCCGACCGCTATCTGTGTTTATTATAATCTCATCATTTATTAGAGCAATATTTAATTCAGGAGAGATTTTATTCTGCCGTCTAAGATCTCTGACTTTATCTATAAAATTTAAAGGATCGCTGCTAAACCCGATCGTCGATCCATTCAGAGACACAACATATTTATCTTTACCTCTATTATAAATGTTGGAATACGAGATTGGCTCTATTCCTAATGTATCTAATAATCCTTTTAAACCCACCTCTTCCTCTTCAGTGATACCTATAGAGATTACAGCACCCTCTGCGAGATTCTTAACCAGACCACAGTTAGGCCCTTCAGGTGTCTCCGTTGGGCATATCCTCCCCCAATGTGTACCATGGAGATCCCTTGCTTCAAAATGTGGTTGGGATCTTGTTAAAGGAGATAATACTCGTCTGAGATGAGATATAGAAGAGATATAATTTGTCCTATCCAATAACTGGGATACTCCGCTCCGATTACCGACCCAATTACCGGTAGACATCGAATGAAATATCCTATCGCTCAATATGTCAGATCGTATTATGGTGGATAATCTCAGGTCCCTCCCTCTCGTCTTGGTCTTTTCCAGCTGGTATTTGATATCTTTTAACAACCTTGAGAATGATACCCTAAAGAGGTCTTCTAACAGATCCCCAACCAACTTCAACCTTTTATTAGAATAATGGTCTTTATCATCAACAATTTTTTCACCTAAAGAAAGTTTGATGGACAGTTCTGCCATTTTTCCTAAAAAAAAGGCTTTTTTTATCCTATCATCTTCAAGATGCGGCAATACTCTATCTAAGACATACTCCACTCTTTTTATTCTATATTCTTTTGGTTGGCCCGGTGCTAATTTTTTACCGATCTCATCGATAGCCTCATCTTTATCTTTTGCCATCGATTCATCAAAATTTTCAAGTACAACTTTGGCTACCTCTGGACTATTAGATATCAAATTAACGATTTCTTCATCCGTCTCAATACCTAACGCTCTTATAAAAGTGATAAGATTCTCTTTTTTTGGCAAAAAAGGTGATTTTATATTTAATACGGATTTTTTATCGTTTTCTACGATAACCCTTGATCTATATCCTTTTTTTTGCGAGATAACTTCTGCATAATCTACGGTACCATTATCAGACTCATCTTGGCCTAAAAAGATCTTGTTCGGAGAAAGATCCTCCAATGTCATTAATACTCGTTCAGTACCATTTATGATAAAGTAACCGCCGAGATCGTTGGGGTCTTCTCCGCTCTTTATAATTTCTTCATCGGTCAGATTATGAAGATTACAATAATCAGACCGCAACATTATCGGCATATAACCGATCTCGACGTCTCCTTTATCTACGATCTCTTCATTATCCAACAAAGTCATTTCCAAATAAAGCGGTGCTGAATAAGATATTCCTCTTATACGACAATCCATAGGATATAAATCGGTTATAGCCCCATCAGCCTCCCTAAAAATAGGTCTTCCTATACGAATATTACCTAACTTTACGTACAATCCCTCTATCGCAGTATCAATCTTGCCAAACTCGTTTACTACATCCTGCAATCCTTCTCTAACAAATTTGTTGAAAGACTCGATATGATGCGCACCTATTCTGTCGCGTGTAAAACACTCATTATATAAAATAGATCTATTTATAATAGTAGATTCCTCCTTTATCCTTCTATTACCAATCTAAAAAATTCCGATTGCCCCGCAGTCTCGCTCTCACGTATTATCTTTATGATATCACCCGGTTTGGCACCTATCTCTTTCACTGCAGGATCGCTCATCTTGATCTTTGGTAGCATCTTCTTATCTATGTTATAGGTTTTTAGTACTTCTATCGACTCTTCCTCGCCGAGTAATATATGTCTTGGTACTAATTCATGATCAAAAAGACTAAATTTCAAAGTGATCTCTTCCTCCTAAAAAATTCGTAGATAACAAAAATGGCGGGCTCGAGGGGAATCGAACCCCTGGCCACCTGGTTAAAAGCCAGGTGCTCTGCCTAACTGAGC
>DUJX01000098.1 GCA_013329575.1 Halobacteria archaeon
GATTTATCAAATCGCTTAGCATTCCAATCCCTCAGCATAAATGGAATGCTAAGCATCACAAATTTTGATTTGTGAGCCACGAATCGAAGATTCGTGACATTCATATTCTTAACTTGACACTTTCATAAAATCATACCAATAAAGTTATATTGTTAAAAAAAACAAACTCTTGTGACCAATTATGGATAACAATGATCTTGTTAAAAAGGTTTTATCCGGAGATAAAAAAACAATATCAAAGGTTATAACACTTGTAGACAATAGAGATCCGACTGTAAATAATATTATCGATAAGTTATACCCATATACGGGCCGAAGCCAGGTTGTTGGAATTACTGGACCTCTCGGTGTTGGTAAATCTACTCTGATAGGTCAGATGATAAAAAGCTGGAGTAAAAAAGGCAAAAAAGTGGCAGTAATTGCAATAGATCCGACAAGTCCTTTTCATGGAGGGGCAATTTTAGGCGACCGAATAAGGATGCAGGATTGTTTTTTAGATGAGAATATCTTTATCAGAAGTATAGGTACGAGAGGGGCTTACGGTGGATTGTCTAAATCCACAGATGAGATAACAAAGGTGTTTGATGCTGCAGGATACGACATAGTCTTGATCGAGACGGTAGGTGCCGGTCAGGTGGAAGTAGATATAGCAAAACTCGCTCATACCACCATTGTTGTAGTAGTACCTGGATTGGGCGATGTAATACAGACGATAAAGGCAGGAATGTTCGAAATTCCAGATATTGTGGTGGTTAACAAATCAGATTTGGCTGGTGCTGATCAGCTTGTAATGGATTTAGAGACGGTGCTTAATTTGTCGCATAAAAAATGGAAACCGCCCGTACTTAAGACTGTATCTTTAAAAAACGAAGGGATAGACGATCTTATACGTGTAATAGAAAAACATTGGAATTATCAAAAAGAGAAAGGACTTTTATACGAGAAAGAGACAAACAAAATCAGGGAAGAATTATTGAATCTTATAACAGACGATTTAAAAACAAAAATATTAAACGAGATTAACAAAAGTGGATTGTTAGATTTATACACTAAAAAACTCATATCAAAGGAGATCACACCGTATATTGCCAAAGACGAGATAATAAAAGAGATATTAAAAAATAAAAATATCTCATAAAAGATAATCTAGTGCTTAATATTAAGATGTGTCGCCAACTATCGATTTGATCCCTTCAACGATTTCTTCTGAAGTTGCTCCAGGTTTAAAAAGTAATTCAAATCCTATATTTTTCAAATCAGTCTCCTCTTCTGGTGGGAAGATTCCGCCGAGTACAAATTTTATCCTGTCTTTCACACCTTTTTCATCGGCAATCCTCATCAGCTCTCTTCCAAGTTGTAAAGCACCACCGCACATCGAAGTTATCCCTATCACATCGGCATCTTCTTGAATAGCAGATTCTATGATCTCCTCAGGCCGATTATTACCTATATAGACGACCTCCATCCCAGCATCCCTAAGGATACTTGCCACAGTAATAATCCCTCTAGAATGCGTCTCAAGACTATAAGCAGATAATAATACTTTAATTTTCCTTTCACTCATTTATAATCCTCCTATAAAACTAATGGTTGTCTCCACAAACCAAATGCTTCTGTGAACTTTCTTCTCATCTCCCCCTCCGTAGCACCGGCTCTTGCAGCCTCAAGCGTCTTATAAGTCACATTTTCACCAGATTTGCATGCATCTACGATTCCACCAAGGCAGCTCTCTACTTTATCGTTATCTCTCTCAGCCCTCCATTTTTTCAACTTCTTGATCTGGTTCTCTCTTATCTCCTCGGATACTTCTTGACATCTGATAGGAGGCTCTTTTACATCCGGCTGTCTGAAATAATTATATCCTACAACCTTGATCGTACCATCGTCGATCTTTCTACGCTCTTCCTGTATGAATCTCGAAATTTTGTTATGAATCCAGCCGCTTTCAATGATCTTGACATAACCACCTTGTTTTTCTATCTCTTCGATCTCGCCTAGTATCTTCTCCTCCATAATATCTGTTAGGTTCTCTATATAGAACGATCCTGCCATGGGATCCACAACTTGTGTAACACCTGTCTCTACATTGATAATCTGCTGAGTTCTCAATGATAATAGCGAATCTTCTTCTAACGGTACGGAATAAGCCTCAGTATATGCATCTACATGCAAAGATTGGCAACCGCCCAAAATAGCTGCTAGAGCATGATATGCAGCCCTTATAACGTTATTATAAGGCTCTACACGTTGCAAAGATATACCGGATGTCTGAACGTGGCACCGCTCTAACTGAGATCGCGGTTGTTTTGAATCAAACCTATATTTCATTATTTTGTACCATAGCCTTCTTGCGGCGCGTAATCTTGCTACTTCCTCAAAAAAGTCGTTTCCCACACTCCAAAAGAATGCTATCCTCTCTGCCGTCCAATCTGGGTCGTATCCTCTCTTTTGCATCTCCTCGATGATTGATATACCGTTAGCAAAAGCAACGGCCATCTCTGTAATGCTTGATGTTCCATATTCTCGCAGATTGTATCCGTTTAAGGTAATATAATTCCATCTGGGTACTTCGTTTCTTATAAACTCTATGTTATCACATTGTACTCTGAAAGCATCAGCAGGAGGTATATACTCCGGTGCCCGTCTGACGATGCATTCCATCGTTACATCATTCTGCACACTTCCTGGCAGTTTTTTCCAATCGTACCCTCTTTTTTCTGCCATTACTAAAAACATAGGAAATATAATAGCTGTGTTTCTGGGATAATGAGTTACGATAGACGAGCTGATCTCATCGATCGGAATACCATCATAAATAGTCTCCATATCCTGAACACAATCAACTGGCACACCAACCGTTCCTACTTGACCTATCGCCTCAGGCTCATCCGAATCGAACATTTGAACCGTGGGTAGATCCAATGCCAGATTAGTTCCGGTTGAACCGGACTCTAAAAGAAATTTCATCCTTTTATTGACATTTTCAGGAGATCCTGCTCCGGATAGTTGCCGCATGGTGAATACCCTTCCTCTGTACATATTTGGATAACAGCCACGTGTGAACGGTTCATCTCCAGAAAATCCTATATCTTCCATATAATCCAAATTTGCTGCATCTAAAGGAGTGTATAACAATTTTCTGGGAATTCCAGATCCTAACATTGTTTGTGGTACCACTTCCCATGTTTTTCTATCTTTTTCGCTTACATTTGTATTTTTCCACTCTTCAAAATTTTTTTTGGTCTTTTTTATTGTCTCTTGGTTATACAAGGGGGTTTCCCCTTTTTCTTTAATTTTTTCCTCTAAAATCTCTTTTGTCGTCTTTTTTTTATCCATTTCTTCTCCCCTCTATACCTTAATTATTTTTACAAAATTTATTCTTTGCTATCAAAGCGGCTCCCAACGCACCGGTTATAAGCGGCTCGGGCGGAACATGGATAATATGTCCTATCTTCTCCTCTAAAGATTTTACAACACCAATATTCCTAGCAACACCACCGGTCATGACTACATCGTCCTCGATACCAGTACTTCTAGTTAATGCGCTCACTTTTGTGGCAATAGCATCGTGTATTCCAGCAATTACATCTTCTTTGCTTATTTCAGACGCAATCATAGAAATTACCTCTGTTTCAGCAAAAACGGTACAGGTACTGCTAATACTAACTTTATTTTTAGATTTTAATGATAGCGGCCCAAGGTCATTGACATTTACTCCTATAACATTGCTCATTACTTCTAAAAACCTGCCACTGCCTGCAGCACATTTATCGTTCATTGCGAAAGAGGATACTCTGCCGTTTGCGTCCAATTTTATCGCCTTTGAGTCCTGCCCACCGATGTCTATCACCGTATGGCAGTTCGGAAATATTTTATGGACGCCTTTGGCATGACAGGTGATCTCTGTCACTTTTTCGTCCGCAAAAAATGCTGATGCAACATTCCTGCCATAACCGGTCGCAACAATATACTTGATCTGATCTTCTTTGATTTTGTGTTCATCTAAAATAGATCCGTATAGATCAGAGATTGTCTTTCTAATCTCAAATCCACTTTTAGAAAATTTATAGCCGATAATATCTTCTTTTTCATTAATTAATATTATCTTACTCATAGAAGATCCGATATCCAACCCACAAAAGTACATTTTATCCATTTTATATCTTAATGATACTATCTCAACGACTCTATAAACGCATCAAATTGAGTCATCATTCTTTCAGGTGGCATCGCTCTCGAATCACATTGTGGTGCCTCAACGATCAGGCTAGGTATCCCTAATTCTTCATATAACGCCTTTTTGATAGGTCTCATAACACCACTAACTATCCTGCATCCAGTATTTTCGAATAAAATCGCTCCATCTAAGTCGGCATCTTTTGCCTTCTTAATCAAAGCATCTAACATTAGATCATGCTCGACATTACAAAAAGTACTTATTCTTCTTGCCAAACTTTCGAAAGGTTTATTAGAATCATGTAAAACAGCTGAACAGTGCGCATAAGGGTTTAACGGAAAAGTAGCTCCCAGCTCCTCTATATAGTTATACAAAGAAAGAGTATGCCAAGGCATGATTCCATGAGTCATCAATCTAAACTTCTCCTCCGGCACAACCCCCTCTTTTCTTCTCACTCTTTCTTTGATTAACTCATAACAGTTTTTAACATAATCCAATCCATATTTGCTTCCATGAACAAAAAATCCTACAAAAGGATAGTTTGCTAAGTCTACCTGGCTTCCGGGGGTGGGTTTGGACATAAATAACTTAAATATTTCTGTAAAATATTTAGATGTCTCTTCTGAAATCTTCATTACCGATTTAAACTTATCATCATCCAATTCTTCCCCCGTTACTCCTTCCAAAAAAGTAACAAAATCTTTGAGCACTTGGACGGTATATTCGAGAACATCTTTATCCATCCACTCCGTCATCTTAGTTATGTCATCGAAGGATCCGATATCTTCTTTCCTTATATAAGGAAAAGCCAGACTGTATCTTCTGGCATCATACATTCTTGCATGAACCTCTGCCATATCTCTATGACCGAAACATATAGAGTGATGATCTACCGTAAAATCAGGTTTGGGCATTAATGGCTTGGTTGCCAATTCTGGTTTATCTATTGCCCCGACTGAGCATTTAAAATAATCACAAAGAAAAGGACCGTAACCCATACTGTAATAATCGTCTATCATCATTGGGCTATCGCCTCTAGATGCACAATATGCCGAATATTGTTCAGGGAAGATATTTACTATATCAAAGACATAATTCAGTTCTGCAGGATGGTAACCATAATACCAACCACATGGTCTTTTATTTGCTAAAAGCTCATTTTGTCTCCCGAGATGGCTCTTATATGTCGGACCAAAGAGTTTCCCAAACCCCAAAAGATTAAGTTTCTGCCTCTGCATTTTTATCAACCATTTATGATTATAAATTAAGATAAAGATTCTATGAAAGCCTCAATTCTGGTTTTGTGTTGTTCTACAGCGAGAGGAAAATCTATTTCTAAATAAAGTACAGGCTTTACCTTTGTTAACTCTTTTCTTAACTCTATCTGCGAGAATGCACATAATTCACAACCTTTATCGCCTAAGATAATTATACCGTCAGGATTTAAAGTTTTTAATCGTTCATTTATATACGATAATCGCTCATCAATGGCAAAACCGCCTTGCCTACTACAGGTGCCACAAGTGGGTTTTGATGCCAGATATCCCTCTGCAATTGCTTTAACAGGATCTTTAGCAGTTTCATCTATGGTAAAATCAAAATTCCTTGATCCTGTACAGAGATCGTCAAAGATAATCGTAGAACCGCAACCTTCTATCATCTCAAAGACCTCAGGGTCATAAATAGGAACTCCTGTAACGTAAAGTCTTGGCTTGCCAGGTAATTCGTTTTCATTGGATAATTTATCTATATATCTCTCTATCTTATCACTGAATTCTTCTTTAAGCATAGAATAACTGGCAAGGTTTACTTTTAAAACATCGGAGCCAGAAACCTTTGGCGGTATATAAAACCTATACTTGTAGAGTTCTTTGAGTAAAGACCTGTATCTGTTATAGATTTCGATTGAATTTCTCAAATCTTCATCTGTTATATCAACAGAATAATGATCTTCTAAAGACTTCTTAAACTTGTTCAATATTTTTACAAAGAATCTTTTAGATATTTCGTTTACTGCGAAAGGAAACTGCAACAGGTATGAATATTCTGCTTTTACATTCTTCTTCCATATCGAATACATCAATTCGTTTGTATCGTCGGATGTTAAGAATACAAAACCATCTAAAAAGTCATAACCGCCAGTTAATCCTTCTTCAAAGGTTCTTTTGCTATAATAACACAACCAATTTGGGATATAGGAAAAAGCCTGTGTTACATTGGTAGTTTTTCCAAATAAACGAACAGGAACAAGCCCAGCAGCATGAATAATCTCTTCTGGTATATAACTACAGAAAGTCCCTATTATCTTCTTATTATTACGTATATACTCTTCTATCTTCTTCGAATTAAGAAATATATCGTAAAATTCTTCAATATCAGTCCTCATCAAATTCTTTTACCTTCCTTTGAAATTGGCTTTTCTCTTCTCTAAAAATGCAGATATTCCTTCTTTAGCATCATCAGTCATTATAGCCAGCAAAAATTCGTCCGTTTCAAATGACAAGCCCTCCGTCAAAGGCATCTCAACCCCTTTGTTCACAGAATCCAGTACACAACCAACCGCTATCGGTGGTTTAGACGCCAGTTTTTCGACTAATGCCATAGATTCTTCATCCAATTTATCTGCCGGTACAACCTTATCGACCAGCCCGACCGTCCTTGCCTCGTCTGCATCGACCATATCCCCAGTCAGATCCATCAATTTTGCCATTCCTTTTCCTACAAGCCTTGGTAGCCGCTGTGTTCCGCCCCACCCCGGTATGATACCAAGATTTATCTCAGGTTGCCCAAACTTTGCCTTATCAGATGCTATCCGTATATCACACGCCATCGAGATCTCGCATCCTCCACCTAAAGCAAGACCGTTTATAGCTGCTATGAACGGCTTTTTCATCTGTTCAATCTTTGTTAGAACACTTTTTCCTTTATCGATTACTCTTTTCACGTCTATGTAATTTTTGTCTTTAAACATAGTTATATCGGCTCCAGCAGCAAATGCTCTGCCAGATCCCGTAATTATTGCTACTTTTATATCGTCAGATTTTTCGATATCATCCGTTACCTCGTCAAGCTCTGAAATCATCGTCTCGTTTATGGCATTCAGGACATCTGGCCTATTTAATATGATTTTTGCAATAGGCGGTTTCTTCTCGTATATTATTGTATCATATGTCATTTTTATCACTTTGAATAATCATAGAATCCTTTATTAGATTTTCTTCCAAGCCAACCGACTTCTTTCATTCTTTTTAGTAATGGTGCGGGTTTGTATCGTTCCCAGCCGGTCTCTCGATAAATGGACTCCAGCATATCATGAACTATATCTATACCGATCAAATCTATTAATTGGAATGGCCCCATCGGCCAGTTGAATGATAATCTGGTCATCTTATCGATATCTTCTATGGTTGATAACCCGGTCTCATATAACTTTACTGCCTCATTAACAAAAAGTGTCATTATCCTATTTGATATAAATCCAGGAGAATCTTTTACAACGACAGATTCTTTACCTAGGGAATCTACAAATTTTAAAGAAGTATTCAACGTATCTTCAGATGTTACTATAGATTTTATAACCTCAACACCTCTCATCAAAGGTACAGGATTCATAAAATGGATCCCTATAACCTTATCTTGCCTTCTGGTTACGGAACCTAATAGAGATATCGGTATTGTCGAGGTATTACTGGCAAAGATTGTGTGTTCAGGACATATTTTATCCAAGTTTGAAAAAATATCTTTTTTAATATCTATTATTTCAGAAGCCGCCTCTATAACCAGATCGACATCTTTTGCTCCTTTTTCTCTGCTTGTAGTTGTTTTTATCCGTCCAAGCGTCTCATCCATATCTTTTTGTGCAATTTTTCCCTTCTCAACAAACTTAGATAGACTTTTTTTTATGTTTTCCAATCCTTTTTTAAGAATCTCATCGGTAATATCAACAATATTTGTTGCATAACCGGACTGTGCGCAGACCTGAGCTATACCACTACCCATTACTCCAGCACCTATAACACAAACTTTTTTAATATCCACTTTTATCACATTTTTGAATAAATTTTATAAATTCTAATAAATCTGTTCTAAAACGTGAAAAGATCGATACCACCACCAACTACGATTGCATCACCTGTAACATAACTTGCATCATCCGATGCTAAGAAAGCAAGCACGTTGCTCAGCTCTTTTGGATCTCCCGGTCTACGCATAGCCACTCTTTTTATGATCCGCTCTCTGAAAGGCTCAGCAACATCATAAAAACTGCTATCTTCTCTTCCTTTTCCACCAAAAACTCCTAAAACCAATGCATTGCATGTTATATTATATCTCGCTCCTTCTAACGCAATAGTCTTGGTCAGACCTATAAGTCCTGCCTTAGTCGTAGCATAACTGCATTGCCCACTACCACCCATAGTTCCGGTTACCGATGATATATTGATTATTCTGCCCCAGTTGTTATTTTTCATATCTGGAATTACTGATTTGATGCAATTGAATGCCCCAGTAAGATTCACACGTAAATCTTGATCCCAATCCTCTTTTGATGTCTTTTCTATTAAAACAGCCCGTACTATACCAGAAGCAGCATTATTTACTAAGATATCAACCGGACCCAACTCTTTTTTGATCTTTTCTATCCCTTGATTGACTTCATCCTCATCAGATACATCCATCTTGATTGCCAAAGCCTTTCTACCTAACGCCCGTATTTCGTTAGCCACGGATTCTGCTCTATCGATATTTTTATTGCCTGTTACAGCAACATCAGCACCATTTTGAGCCAATGTTAAGGCATGTATCCGACCTAGTCCTCCAGAACCACCGGTAACTAACGCCACTTTTTTTTCTAAAGACATTTTAATCTCTCCTCTTTATCTTTTATATAGAATATCAAATATTTGGTTTAAATTGGTTTAAACAATGGCATAACTCTTTCCCCTGCCGAAAATTTATCGCCCGGTATCACAAGATGGTCTAGCCGAACTCTCATTCCGATTATATCTTGAGACGCGTTACCATTCTTCAACGATGCCTTATCCTTGTCATAGTCCAACCGGCCCATTATAGTCGGTCCTTCATCAAGCCGTACTAAACAAACGATATAATCCGGCTCAAAACTTTCCGGTGGGACATAAACCCGTGCAAAAGTCAAGATTTCTCCCTTACCGCTAAGTTCTGTCTTTTCCAGATCAGTAGAACCACACCATTGGCATGTTGGCAACGGAGGACATGTTATTTGACCACAATTTTTGCATCTTAACCCTAACAATTTGTTATTTTTTAACCCCTCATGATAATCGTTCGAGGTTAACACATAGAACTCTTTTGACATATCTGTTACCTCCTAGACCTTCCGAGAATCGTATGCGCTATGGTATTAAACCCGCCACCTAAGGTATCTGTCATACCGATCTCTGGAACAGGATTTACTTGATTTCCGTTCGGTGCCTTTCCTTTAAGCTGTTCTACTATCGCATGAACCTGCGCCACTCCTGTCGCTCCGATAGGATGACCTTTACCCATGAGACCACCGCTTGAATTGATAACCGGTCTTCCTCCTATGTCAGTCTGGCCAGATTCTACAGCATCTGCACCTTTACCCCAATCAAAGAATCCCATAGCCTCGCTTGCTACAATCTCTGCTGAAGTAAAACAGTCATGAATCTCTACAACGTCAACGTCTTTTGGCCCAAGACCGGCCTGTTTAAAAGCGCTTCTTGCCGAAAAAACACGCGACGCAGGTTTTGTAATATCTGCTTGTGCTCCCATATGGCCCAAAGATCCTTGCCCGACACCCAAAACATATATTGGCTCATCCGTATATCTTCTCGCTATGTCAGCAGATGCCAGAACAACCGCAGCGCCTCCATCAGAGAAAGGACAACAGTCCATCAATGTCAAAGGATCACAGACGACTGTAGAGTTTAGTACATCCTCTACTTTCAGGTTGCCCATCTTTTGATAAAACTGGGCGTGTGGGTTCAAAGCACCATGTTTATGATTCTTCATACTCACGTGTGCCATCTTCTCTCTAAGTTTATCCAGTGGTATATCATATATCTTCGAATAACGTCTCGCAACCATGGCAAAGACTCCTGGAAAGGTTATACCGGTAGTCCCTTCGTACTTGCAATCGTTCGCCATTGCAAACGTTCTCGTGGAAAAAGGTGTCCCCATTATCATCGCCCGTTCCATACCGCCTACTAAAACGATATCGTAAAAACCAGAAGCGACCCACATAAAAGCATCCCTGAAAGCAACAGTCCCTGAACAACATGCTCCCTCAAACCTCGTCGCAGGAATGTTACCAAGATGTAATGCCCCAACGAGATGACCACCGATGTTTATCTGTCCCTCCTCAAAACCGCCCAATACGTTACCGACAAATAACGCCTCTATATCTTTCTGTGAGACATTAGCGTCTTCCATAGCTGCTAAAGATGCATCGCAGAATAATTCCGTATTAGATTTTCCTAATTTTCCAAACTTTGTCTGGGCTGACCCAATTATTGCAACATCTCTCACTTAATTACCCCTAATATCATTTGAGATAATTAGTAATATAAATAGATATTGTTTATATTTTTTTTTTTTTATTTTTAATAATTAGATTAAGATTAAAATTTAGAATAAATAATAAAATTGGTTTTTAACTGAGATTTGGAATATATTTTTTAATCAAAAAAGCGAAGATAAATGCTATAGACAGTATGAGTACTATAGTTGCACCAGGGATTAAATCAAGTGTATATGAGACCAACAAACCGATTATCACTAAAATAGCGCTTATTATAGATGACGATACCATCAAATTTCGAAGATTATCATGAATGAACTGTCTACTTATCAGGATAGGCATGGTTAATAGAGCCAATACGAGAATAATCCCGGCAACTCTTATCAAAACAATAATACTCAATGCAACCATAGATAAAAGTAATAGATACAATGCGTTTGTTGGAACTCCTACCACAGTTGAGAATTCTTCATCAAAAGAGATAGATAAGAACTCTTTATAAAAAAGATAGACTATGGTTATGATGATCACGTCCAAGATAGA
Organism: Halobacteria archaeon; assembly: GCA_013329575.1. Classification (GTDB taxonomy): domain Archaea; phylum Halobacteriota; class Methanoliparia; order Methanoliparales; family Methanoliparaceae; genus Methanoliparum; species Methanoliparum sp8915u. The sequence goes on from DUJX01000098.1 coordinate 11,241, forward strand.
CATTAAGATCAGATCAGAATGAGTAACTGTAAGAATGCTCCCAAACAAGTAACTGAATAGGTCTGGAGCGTATCCTTGTTTTAAACTTATAAAAATAAGCCCTAACGCCATACCAACGCTCCAAATTACTCCAATTATAGCATCCTCATTTATTTTGGTCTTTCTGTTTATGATGCCCACACTGACCGCGGATAGAACAGCAAAAGGGATCGCGGTTATCAATGGATTAATCCCAATCAAGTAGCCCAACCCGACGCCACCAAAAGACGCATGGGATATTCCTCCGCTTATAAATACAATTTTTTTTACGACGATGTATGTACCAATAATCCCGCAGACTACGCTTGCCAGGATCGCAGCAATAATAGCGTTTCTCATAAACTCGTATTGAAATAGTTCAATCACAGTTAGATCACCATTTTATTCGTGTTCTCCTAAAAATCTATGCGGGATATCATGGAGTATCAATTCTACAGGCATCCGGTACATCTCTTCGATCTTATGTAACCCTTTCTCTTTCGGGCCATGATAATATATCTTTTGATTTAGACAGGCAATCTTATCGATGTATGGATAAATGACTCCAATGTCATGGGTTACTATAATTATAGTCATCGTCTCTTTAATCTTTAAAAGAAGTTCATAAAAAGAGTTTTGTGCCTTCATATCTATACTTACCGTCGGCTCGTCGAGTATAAGTAATTCCGGTCTTCTTGCCAGGGCTCTGGCCAATAATACTCGCTGCAGTTCTCCGCCCGAGAGGTTGCCTATTTGTCGGTCTCTATAATCAAACATACCGACACTCTTTAATGCATTGGTTACAATATTTTTATCCTCATCAGAATACCTTTTAAAGACTCTATTATATCGTGCAGTAAGAACCACATCAAAGACATTTATAGGGAAATCTCGGTCAAAAAGAGAATATTGAGGCAAATATCCGATTAAACTTCTTCCTTTTTCAGGATTTTTTCCAAAAACTTTGATGGTGCCTTTATCCGGCTTTAATAAACCGAGTATTATCTTTAAAAGAGTGGTCTTTCCTCCACCGTTCGGTCCTATTATCGCAAGAAAATCATTCTTTTTGACGGATAAGTTTACGTTGTCCAGGACAATATTATCATCGAATGATGCCTGCACATCTTTTAATTCTAATACCATCTCTGTCTCATTTGTATGATCCATATCTACTCGAACTCTAATATAAGCATATCAGATATTTTTGTCATGTTTTCTATGTAATTCTTAGGAAGTGGATCGATGTAAACGATCTCACCACCGATCTCACTAGCTATAGCCTCTGCATATCTTTTAGGAAACTGAGGTTCTAAAAATACGTAAGATAAATTTAGCTCTTTTGCAAGGTCGACACATCGTCGGATATCCTGTGGTGTAGGCTCTTTTCCCTCAGACTCGACTGATATCTGGACGAGATCGTACTCTTTGGCAAGATACCCGAAAGATGGATGGTATGTAAGAAAAGCTTTGTTATCGTACCGGCTAAACTTGTCTTTTAGATCTTTATCTAGATCTGACAATTTTTCAACATATTTATTCTTATTTTGCTCATAAAAACTCGTATTATCCGGATCTATCTTAACGATCTCATCATAAAAATTTTCCGTCATCGTTATTGCATTCAGGGGCGATAACCAGATATGAGGGTCGTTATCTATAACTTTTATATCCTTCGATCCATCCACAATAATCATATTGGGATTTAGATCTTCTAACTTATCCATCCACGTCTTTTCAAAATCTATACCGGATCCAACCTTGAAATAAATTTTTGCGTTGCTAATCGATCTCAATTGGTCGGGCGATGGCTCGTATGTATGAGGATCGGCACCTGGCGGCGTCATAACAATTATACTTGCTCGGTCACCCATTATGTTCTTTACAAAATCTGCCTGCGGCAGTATTGTTACACCCACTACAATCCTGGTATCGTCCTCAACATCTTCTTCGTGCATGAAAAATATTGCTAACGCTGCACAGACGATTAAGATTGCCATAATGCTCATCAATAATATCTTTTTATTCATATCGGTCATAGCCATATTTTATTTATTTTTTGATATATTGTTTTATTCTTAGATATTTACTCATCGATCGATCCGATCAAACAACCGATTCGATACCAAATCCGATATAGGTATAATGCTCGATTATACTAACGTTTAGACAAAAAAACCTTATCTTAAACTAAACCATATCTTAATCTTATTTTAAAAATTGTTCAAATTTTTCTATAAACACATCTGCCTGACAAGCCAAATTTTTTTTATTATCAAAATTTTTTACTATCTCAATTAGTCTCTCTCTATCCTTATTCTTCATCTTTTTGGCATAATATATCATACACGGAATCACATCAAGAACGTTGCCTACAATGGTTATAGATGCCATGTTGGCAGTTCTAGAGAAAGGATTGAGGTCTATGGCGATTATTTTTTTACCTAGTTCTATTAGTTTTTCTGTTCTGTCCCCATCTTCTAACGAGACTAAGATAGTATCTGCTATCATTATACCTCTCTCGTCTACCAATCCTCTCGCATGTTCTATCTCTTTCAATTTTA
>DUJX01000053.1:0-10386 GCA_013329575.1 Halobacteria archaeon
CCTATATATACTACGTTATCTTCTGTCATTCCTTTTACCTCCTTCTCCTTTTTTATCTTGGATTGATTTTTATCTACAACAAAGAAGATCTTAACCTCCCGGCCATACCATTTAAGGAGGTCTCTTGCTTTTATAGCATTATTTCTTCGTTATATTTTTTACACCATTCGTTATACTTAAAACTTTTGTTTATCTATTTAGATGAAATTATTCCAAAAGGGCAGGAATAAAAGGAGAGATAGAAAAGTAAACAAGTAAATAAAATTTACGGTGAATGATATCAGCGAAGAAAATATGCTCCGGACGGGATTCGAACCCNNTTGGCCGAGCTACACTACCGGAGCGTTTTATATTATTACAAATCAAATCTTTGCAATTATCTTTATAGAGGACAACCGATATTGGTATATATATTTATCCACTTGCATCATCAATGGATACTCGTCTTATTAATATTTTTCTATTTTGTATCAAACAAATCTATTGCATGCCTAACATTATTCAAAAGACGATAAGCCATCTCTTGGGACGGCCATGAGCCAAGCCCGCAGTCCGGCCCGGTGTATTTAATAATATCGCCTAAAATATTATAAGCATACTTTAATCTCTGAGAAATACGATCTACACTCTCTTTCTCAAATATTTTATCTAAATACCTTTCATCCATCCACGCATTTACGTTATACTGCTCGTTGACCTCTGCAATAAGAGAAGAAATATCGGTTCTTGCAATACCGACTCTCAAATTTTTCTCATGCTCTTTCAAATACGCTTTATCTATAGTCTTAAGTATACTAATATCTTTCGCGCATTCGATGCCGATGACGTCTATATTCTTTATCAAACACATCATTCTATATTCTATAGATGAATGGAGATGTATCTCGGTATTATCTACTTCTATCCCATTCGTTGCTATTTCTAACGCTTCTACAATCTCATCTTTTGTGAAATTTAATTCAGGGTTTATCCCTATACTCGGTTCGTCTATAGAGATTGTATCCGTATAACAAAATTTATTGGATATTATAGAATTTTTCACAAATCGTTGTACGCTTCGGGCTATATTTTTGAGTACATCAAAATAGCTTTTACTACCAAACTCTTTTAAATAGATCTCAATAGGTCCAGTAACACATACTTTTAATCTTATCCTTTTATTTACTCGTTCAGACACATCCTTAGATATCGCTCGAATAATCTCAACCTCTTCTAAGATAGCATCTTCTTCCCTGATAACAAAAGGTCTTTCTTCATTCTCTTGAATCTTTTTAATGAATGGAATTACCATATCCCTAAACTGAGGATAAGTGGGTATATCCACTCCGGCATAAATTTTATCCAAGAAAGCCTTTTTAGTTATATCCATAACATCTTTTTTGTTCGTCCCTCTCGAAATAGATTCTTCCACCCATTCTTTTTTAACTCCCTGAGGCAGAGGATAACTACCTACATCATCGAATAATAACAACGGCTAAAACCTCCTTATGGCTTAAGAGATGCTTTCGTGTTACTTTAATATTTGTAAAAAGATATAAACAGATTATTAAACGCGTCTAATATCTAAAAAAGATTAAAAAAGCATTTTTTGAGATATTACCGTGCTATAAAACCCCCATCAACCACCAGTTCTGACCCGGTAACAAACTTCGATTCATCGGACGCAAGATACAAAACACTGTAGGCAACATCACGCGATTCTCCCATGTGCCCGACAGGAAATAAATGATCCAATAATCTTCGCCCCCTCCCGACATCACCATCACCCACTATTGTTGAGTATGCCTCTACCAGTGGAGTCCAGATAAATCCAGGATGGATCGAATTGACTCGAATATTATATCTTGCTCTGGCACAATGAAGAGCTGCCGATTTGGTAAATGTCCTTACGCCTCCTTTGCTTGCACAGTACGCTGTAAGGTGAGGATCGCCTACTATTCCTGCGATAGATGACATATTAATGATCGATCCACCATTTTTCTTCATCGCTAAAATACCATACTTTGTGCCAAGAAAGACACCGTCCAGATTGATGCTCATTAACCATCTCCAGTCATCCAAAGAGATCGTTTCAATATTATCATCCGGTAATCCAACACCAGCATTGTTAACAAGTATGTCCAGCCTGCCAAACTTCTGCAACGTCTGTTCAATAACCTTTTTCCAATCCTCATCTTTAACAACGTCGTGTTTGATGAAAATCGCATCCGATCCATTGGATCGTATCTCGTCAGCAACCTCATTTCCACCGTTCTCATCGATATCGGTAACGACAATCTTTGCCCCCTCTTCTGCTAACAACAGAGCAATTTCCTTACCGATGCCTGTTGCCCCGCCAGTTACCAAAGCCACTTTATTTTTCACTCTATCCATTTTTTATCCTCTTTATCTGTAATTAATGTAAGAATTTCACTATTTACCTTGTCGTGGTCATTAATATAGGCGACTTCACCTTCTCTTCTCCAATAATCTTGATGATATGAAGAGGGCAGCTATCTATACATGCACGGGATAGACAATCGGTACAACGCTCATAATCGATCTTTGGTAGATTCTGCTCTTCGTCCCAATGTATTGCATTCTTATCACAGGCATTAATACACAGTTTACATTTTCTACAGATATTCGAACAAGAGTTTTTTATTCGTTTTATTCGTTTCAGCTTATCTTCCGCGCTTATCTCGACGGTTATGGCAGATGTTGGACATACTGCCTCACAGAACCCACAATAGATACAGAACTCGTCGAAAAATATTTTTTTATCATCATCTGTAAAGGATAGATTACGCACAGGGCACAGATTTATACAATTCTCGCATTCAACACACTTATCTTGGACTATATTAAAAGATCCATTTAATGGCTTTTCCACATATATTACACTCTCTGGACAGATTTTTTCGCATCGTTTACAATACACACATAGATCATCCGACCATCTAATTCGCCCTTGATCGGTCTTTGTTATCTTGTAGACATCTGTGGTAGAAAGGGTTTTTTCCGATATGGTAAATTCGAGCGCGTCTCGTGGACAGATATCGATACACTTTAAACAACGGGTGCATCCTATCATCTGATATCTCTTATCTTTATATGCTTCAATCCGATCCAAGATAGCCGTAAATTTACCTTTTCCATGGATGGATGAGAAGAATGCGTCAAGGTCGTCATCCCATAATGTAGGATTGTTACATGCGACAAAAACGGGAGCTTCTTCCGGTATGATCAGTATAATCTTCTTAGGACAGATATCGACGCATGCTCCGCATCCGGTACATTTATCCAAATCGATTAACGGAATGCCTTCATCACCCATCTTTATTGCAAGAGTCGGACATACTTTAACACAATCTCCAAACCCGAGACAACCATAATCGCATGCTTTGTTACCTTTATAGATATTGGCGGCTATGCTACAAGACCGCTCCCCATCATACTCGAACTTATCTGTACAGTTTATTCCACCATTACAAAGAACGACGGCTTTCTGTTTCTTCCCAATCTCTCCTCCAAACAGATCGGCGAGCGCTTCAACCTTTTCTTCGTCGGTATACGTTTGAGCACATTTATTGGCCAAAGATGGGTCTTTTACCAGTGTTTCTGCAAATGCAGAACACCCGGAAAAACCACACGCGCCACAATTGGATCCTGGAAGAATCTCGATCGTCTTCTCAACCTTTTCATCCATCACAATCTTTAACCGATCTGCTGCAATGCTAAGAGCCAATGCAAAAATAAAACCGATCGCTACGATAGTAAAAATTTCTATCATATTCTTAACCCTCCAAATGTTAAAAACGAGAGGCTCAGTAAAGATGCAGTAATAAACGCTATCGGAAGACCCTTAAGAGATTCGGGCACATCAGATATCTCAAGACGTTCTCTTAATCCAGACATTATTACAAGGGCAAGTATGAATCCTACTCCTCCACCCAAAGAACTAGCAATGCTACCTAAAAATGAAAAACCATTTGTATAATTTATCTCTGCTATACCCAAGACTGCACAATTAGTGGTGATAAGGGGAAGATAGATCCCGAGAGTCCTATATAGACCAATGCTGGTCTTTCGTATTATCATCTCTAATAACTGCACAAAAGACGCTATAACCAGAATGAATACGACATTCTCCATAAATTCTATATTGAAAGGTATTAAAATGAAATTAGCAATCAGCCATGTTATTATAGCCGATGCAACCATGACAAAAGTTACTGAAAGACCCATCCGAATTGCATCACTGAGTCTCTTCGATACACCAAAGAAAGGACAGAGACCGAGAAACATTACCAGTATAAAATTGTTTACCAAGGCATATTTCAAAAACAATGCTAAAAGCTCGTTCATCTCAAAACACCAGTCTTTTTAAACAATCCTAATAACAGACCAATTATTAAAAAAGCACCTGTAGGCATTATAAAGAATAAAGCCGGCATGCTGCTAAATACAGGTATCGTAAATTCACCCAGCTTGTAGCCGAGTATCGTGAAGTTGAGTCCACCACTACCCAGTAACTCTCTTATGAATGATATCAATAGCATGGCCAATAAAAACCCGATACCTTCGCCCACCCCATCAAGAACAGACCTCAACGGTGGATTTTTTGATGCAAAAGCCTCCGCTCTACCAAGGATAATACAGTTCACCGTGATTAATGGTAAGTATACACCCAAAGACTCGGTCAGCGATGGTAGATACGCTTTAAATGTTATATTGATTATCGTTACCAAAGTAGCGATTATCACAATAAAACAGGGGATCCTGACATCCTTTGGTATCATGTTTCTTAATAAAGAGATAATTAAGTTGGATAAGACCAGTACAAAGATTACTGCAAGCCCCATTCCGAAAGCGTTCTCGATGCTAGTACTTACTGCAAGTGCTGGGCATAATCCCAACACTAATACGAATAGTGGATTTGCCTTTACCAACCCTTTAGAAAAATCTTTAAACGGCATTTTACTTATTCACCTCTGTATAGATTTTATTTTGTTTTTGTATTCGGTATATACCGCATTGACGACAGCATTAGAACTTATCGTAGCACCGGTTATGGCATCGATCTCGCCATTATTTGATCGCAATTTTATGGCATCTATTGGCTTATTGTTAAATTGAGATATGAATTCGTCCTCCGTTATCCTTGTTCCAAGACCAGGAGTCTCAGATTGAGAAAGAACGGATATTTTTCTGATAGTTAGATCTTCATCATTATTGACCCCGACCAAGATGGATATATCTCCTCCGTATCCTTTCCCTGTGGCCTTAAAAGCATAACCAATAAGATCACCGTCATCCGAATAAACATAATAAATATCCTCTTTCTGTACGAATCTTCCTGCATCAGGGAATATCTGATTTATTTCTTCAGTTAATTTTGCCGTTTCCTGCTCACGTATTAGATCTTCTGTTGATGTATAATACGCGTACAATGACAAAGAAGATACCAAGATTATTATTGTAAGAACAACGACCCGTTTAACATTTTCTTTCATTCTTTATCCACCCTTGTTTTCTTAACTCCTAGTGGAAGCGGTTTTATGTATCTATCGATCAACGGCGTAAAACCGTTCATTATCAATATAGAATAACATACCCCTTCGGGCATACCACTCCATAGCCTAAATACTACAATCAATAGCCCAGCACCAATACCAAAGGCTACTCTTCCCCATCCTGTTATCGGTGTTGTAACATAATCTGTCGCCATAAAGAAAGCACCGAGCATCAAGCCTCCCGCCAAGATATGGAATATCGGATCTTGACCGAGAAATAACATCAATATGAAGACGGTACCTATGATGCTTAACGGAGTTCTCCAATCAATCACCTTTAAAGCGATAAGTACGATACCTCCAATCAAAATGGCCAGAGCCGACGTCTCACCAATACATCCAGCAATGTTTCCTAAAAACAAGTCTAAATTAGATGCAATAAACGTATTATGCATTTTAAGAGCAGCAAGCGGTGTGGCTGTCGTAACCGCATCAAAAGGAGTTACCCATCTTGTCATCAAGACAGGCCAACATATCATCAAGAATGCTCTACCGGCCAGTGCTGGATTGAATATATTCTGGCCGAGCCCACCAAACGCATGTTTGGCGATAGCGATAGCAAAAAAAGACCCGACGATAGGAACCCAGAGCGGGACCGTCGGAGGTAAGACCAATGCTAGGAGAAGACCTGTAATTATAGCACTACCATCCAGGACAAAATCTTTCTTTTGAATCTTTAACGCTAAAAATTCGGTAATCTCGGCGGATAATATGCTTAAAATAATGACCCAAAGTGCATGATATCCAAAAAAATAAATTCCTGTGATCGTAGTAGGCATCAATGTCAAAATTACCAATAACATTATCTTTTTTACAGAAGTATCCTTCCTCAGGTGTGGACTAGGCGCCACCTTGAACATACCGTTATCTCTATCATCCGAGATCATTTTATATTCCTTGCCTCGTTCTTTGCCCAACTTATAAGTTGAGCCAGTTCTATCTTTGATGGGCATACAAACGAACAAGATCCGCAGCCCATACATGCATCTATATTGTTCTCTTTACATAGATTAAACTTTCTTGCCCGTGCATACTTTGCAAGATCTGTAGGAATCAGGTTGACCGGGCATACCTTTACACAGTTTCCGCATCGTATACACGGATTTTCTATATCTTTTGGTATAATGTCTCTCTTTTTATACCCGGTCATACCATCTCCAAAAATGAGAAGACAGTTGGTGGCTTTTATCGTAGATACGTCCAGATCATTCTGGCATATGCCCATCATAGGACCGCCCATCACTACTTTTTCAATCGTTCCATTAAAGCCGCCACAAAAATCTATCAATTCAGAAAATTTGGTTCCTATTCTTACTAAAAGGTTTTTTTGCTCTTTTACATCACCAGTAACAGTTATTACCCGATCTATAATCGGCTTACCTTCATAAACAGCATCATACGCAGCTTTAGCAGTACCAACATTCTGAACAACGACCCCCACATCAGCAGGCAACCCTGCTCTGTTTTCAATGACCAAAGGCACTTCTCTACCAGTAGCAAGAAAGATTAACGTCTTTTCGAATCCGTGAGGATATTTTGTCTCAGTTTTTAAGACTTTAAAGTTTTTAAGATCATAGTCTTTTATAATATTATCAATAGTAAGTATCGCATCAGGTTTGTTATCCTCTATCGCAACCAAAACATTCTCTGCGTCTAAGATCTTGGCAAAGATCTCTGCACCTTTTACTATTTTCTCCCCTTCTTCAACCATCAATCTATGATCGGATGTTATGTATGGCTCACATTCGCATCCGTTCAGTATCAAGGTATCTATCTTGTTCTTAGGAGATAGTTTGACATGCGTCGGAAATGCTGCCCCGCCTAACCCAACCAACCCGGATTCACGAATAATTTGAAGAAGTTCATCTTTTTTAAAATCAGATATATCGTTAATTTTTTTCCGATCTATCCATTTATCTTTGTTATCCGATTCTATTACGATTGCATCTCGTTTTAAACCGGATGACGGATGGATTTTTTCTTCAATAGATAAGACGGTACCCGATACGCTGGAATGGACCGGAGCAGATACAAAACTCTTGGAGTCGCCTATTTTCTCCCCAACAGATACATAATCACCAACCTTCACCAATGGTTCACATGGTGCACCAATATGTTGTTGCAGATAAATCGTCGCGATCTCTGGTATCTTCGCGTCTTCTATCTGCTTATCTTTAGATAATTTGCTGTCAGGCACCCGTACGCCTTTGTTTGCAAGCGGCCAAATAAATCTTCTAATATTTGTCATTTTAATTCGCCGATTTGTTTGTTGTATTATATTTATTATTTTTACAATTTGTTATATGTGTGTTTAATCTTTTAATAATTTAATATATGATTCAAAAATATTAATTCTAATATTTATATAATAAGTGAGTACGATATAATAAATTTTTCATAATATCAGATCTTTTGTATATCTGCTGGTATATACACAGATATAGAAAAAAGTGTCTTGGATAAAAAAGTTATGAAAAATCAAAAAATTATGTTTGTTTTTGCAAGCATGTTTGCAGTCTCTATAGGCATGGGCTTATTGACACCATTCATATCATTATACTCTAAAATATCGTTTAATGCTACAGGGATATGGTTAGGGATAGTTTTTTCAGGCTTTTCTTTATCTAAAATAATAACCACGCCGTTTATCGGTTTGACATCAGATAGAAAAGGTAAAAAAAAGGATCTGCGGATAGGATCAATGCTTTATTCGTTTATTCCGTTTGCCTATATATATACAGATACAATATACGCCCTCTTAATAGTAAGATTGGTGCACGGGTTTGCCGCCGCATTTATGACACCAATCATTATCGCATATCTGGGTGAGATTTCGCCCAAAGGAAGAGAGGGACGATATATGGCCCTTTTGAACCTACCGTTATTCTTAGGTGCGGCAATCGGGCCATTGTTAGGCGGATTTTTAATAGATATCGAGGCAAAATATCTTTTTTACCTAATGGAGGTTTTTTTTCTGATTACTCTGATAATGGTCCTTTTATATCCGGATGTAGAAGAGAATAACATACAATTCGTCCAAAATTATTCGATATCACAATCATTAAAAGATCACAAAACACGTATCTTGATAATATTTGGTTTTTTAAACTCATTAAGTAGAAGTCTGATTATCTCTTTCGTGCCGATATTTGCCTATACGTTTTTAAACTTGGATGGTTATCATATAGGCATAATATTCTCGCTATCTACCGCGGTATCATTCTTACTACAATACCCCTTCGGTATCGTCTCGGACCGATTATCAAAGGTACGCTTGATATTATTAGGTTCGTTCATATATTCATCCGCCTTATTGTTAATACCATTTTCACGATATTTTTGGGATCTATTATTCTTAAATTTGGTCTTTAACATAGGGAATGCACTAACTGCTCCAGCCAGCATGGGATCTGCGGCGGTACTCGGCAGAGACTTAGGTGTAGGCACGATTGTCGGATTGGTAGACACAGCAATGAGCATTGGAATGATAGTAGGACCCATAATTGCAGGTACAATCATGGATTTAGCCTCAATAGAGATGGCATTTTATCTAATAGGACTGATAAACATAGTAGGGCTGGTGGTGATCTATCTTTTAAATACTAAACTTCCAGAAACAAAAAAATTTTGACAAAAATAATCAGACTATATTTTGATCTCATCAGTATCATCGCCGTCTTCGTAGAATATATCTTCTATTTGGACATTAAATATCTTTGCAAGTCTGAATGCGAGTTTTAGAGATGGTAGGTACTTTCCTTGTTCTACCGCATTGATCGTCTGTCTCGTCACTTCCACCTTTTCTGCCAGTTCTTCTTGGGTCAGATCGTGCATCGCTCTGTAGACCTTGAGCCTGTTCTTTATTACCATTTCCATCAGCCAAACTTCTTCTCATAGTGATGATAGCAGATCACATGAAAAACGCTGATAAAGGCAAAGTATGGCCCAAAAACTGCCATGGCTGGTAAAGAGATGCTTGTGCTCTCCAGCCCACCTAAAATGGCGAGCAGTGCTCCACCAGAGATCAATGCTACCCTGTAGGAAAGTGCACCTGCTTTTCCCTCTATGTGCTCTACCCTCTCATCGCTCAGTCTGTACTTTGCCGTGGAGCTTTTGAAATACATAAGGCCACAGATAGCTCCGACAAATGCAAGAGCAAATCCAAGCCAGTAATTGTAGAGTGCTACTGTTATACCACATACAACGCTTCCAATCATTATCGCAGCGAAGGTTCTATTCGCTTTTTTTATCTCTTTTTCATCCATGTTATCTACCTCCTTTTTAAGCATAGTTTGTTCGTCTTTTCTTTCTCCTTTTCCATTTTGTTCATCTTTTATTCTCATTTTATTTTTCACGTTCTTATTTGTAAATAATGTTATACTTTATGTATAGTTTATTTTACTAAAAGTATATAAATTTTTCCATAAATGAGGATTTATGATAATACCTAACCTTTGTTTTGTATAGAAATTTTGTGGCAATATAGTGTGCCTTGTTCTCTGTTAAGTCTTTTTATAAATTAAGTATATCTAAAACAGTAATCTAAAACGATTCTTAAATAAAATTAGAATATAGGTATAAAAAAAGGATCGCTATAATAAAGAGAAATAAACAAATTATAAACTCAAATTATGAGCAATTATTATAAAATATCGCAAAAAAAGTTTATACTTGCTAATCGCTGTATAATACAATGATAAAAAGATAAAAAGAAGAAAATAAGATAAAAATAACCTTTAAATGATTTTTTGGAATATACAAATTATCGTATCTTGTTTACATAATTAAAAAAAATAGAAGGTACTAAAATAAAATTGGATTTTAATAATTA
>DUJX01000053.1:10452-10689 GCA_013329575.1 Halobacteria archaeon
GATTCAAAGATCAGATAATGCTAGTCTTTATGTCGTACTCTCAGATCGTTATATTAATCTCTTTACTTAATTTTTAGCCTGGATCACAAGTTCTCCATTCTCTGCCGATAATAATACAGTAGATCCTTCTTTAATATCTCCAGCTAAGATCATTCTTGCCAACCTCGTCTCGATCTCGTTTTGTATGACTCGCTTAAGTGGTCTGGCACCATATGTCGGATTGTATCCTTTATCGAT
>DUJX01000080.1:0-6022 GCA_013329575.1 Halobacteria archaeon
TACTTATAGTTTTTCTTGTATTTTTACTCTCCGTTTTCTATAATATCCTTTGATTTATTATTTAGATCGGATTTACAATATGTTTTACTTTAAAATTTATCAAGAATTATCGTGTAATTAGCCAATCATAATATACTAAAATTTTATATAATATTGTGACATTTATAAGAACGATACATATGGATAACAAGGAAAAGGCCCGATTGTTGTTAGATTATCTGCACAGGATAGCATTTCACCATGCATTTTGGTTTACAGAGGTAGAACACCAGTTAGGATATGATAAAGCGTATTCTGCGTTAAAAGATGTCTATTCCCAGAGTTATAAAGTCTTTATAGATCGACTGGCCCGAACATTGGGTTTTGAGATCGAGGACGGTATACCTCTACCGCTTTTAAAAATGGACGAAGAACGGCTGGATTCTCTAATACAGTCTATAGGTGCAAATTGGCTTGCAAACGATGGAATCTGGTTTCAAACAGTCGAGTTTGCGAGAGGAATGAACGATGCAAAGAGGTGTAACGATAGTTGCTGGTCTCGATTCTCGCCTTTTGAGGCATACTCCATAAAAAATTTTCTAAAGTTAGACGAACAGCCCGGGTTAGATGGTTTGGCAAAGGCGTTAAACTACAGGTTATACTCTGTAGTCAATAAACAGACCATAAGAAGAGAAAAAGATGCTGTGATATTGGAAATGAACGATTGTAGAGTCCAATCTGCGAGAAAAAGAAAGAATTTGGATGATTACCCGTGCAAGAGCGCAGGGATTGTAGAATATACGCGGTTTGCCGAGACGATAGATAAGAGGATAAAGACCGAGATCATCGCATGTCCGCCTGATGACCATCCAGAAGACTATTTTTGTGCGTGGAGGTTTGTATGCACGGGATGTGAAGAATAAACAATCCGACAAAATTATTTTATATTTATAAGATTTTCTTATCCTCTTTTTTTATCTTCTAATTTAATCGGCTGTATTTTAAAATCTTTAGGTTATCTGGGTTATCGCATTAGATATCTCTCTGACGATGCTCTCTATATTCTCGTTTTTAATATGAGGTGACGTCATGTAAGCCTTTAGTGCCGTTATATCTGCTCCATATTCTGTCTGTTTGTATCTTTTGGTCATTGAAAATATTATACCTTCTCCTTTGGACCTTACTCTCTCATCTACACGTCTAAAAATCCGCTCGTTGTACTCGTTGCATTCTTTAAGAAGCGACGCGTTGTCTTCTATCTCTTTTTTGTATGCATCTAATCTGTTATCCTTATACTCTTCTGGATATATCCTAAACAGGGTAGAAGGACCGATATTTTTATCATTTAAGATGACTGCACCGATCTCTTTTACCTTTTCTCTGAATAACATAGTCATCTCGACCGAATGAGCTAAAAGAACACTATATCCGTTCTTACCTAAAAAATGCAGGTTGGATAACGCGCTCAGGACTCCGCCACCACCACGAGAGGTTTCTAACGTATATCTTCCTGGATGGTAGTGGCCTGTATGATAGAGATACGGCATTAAAGACTCGTCTCTCGAGATTAAATCTAGATCTTTTCTATCTTTTAGTATAAACAGACTTGATATATACGGAGCATAACCTAATTTATGAAAATCTATTCCGGCCGAGTCGGCCAAGTACAGATATTTTATCTTATCATTAATCTTTTTAATATCGTCTGACCAAGGTAAGCCTAAACTATTTTTATCGAAATCATAATCATTGAAGACCGAGAAAACCCAACCTATAACCGAGTCTGCATGAATATGTGGTATATAATCCAAAGAGTACTCATCAACGAGATCGTCTCTCAGTTTTGCGACATCTTTAATGTTGTCTACTCCAAAAGAATCGGTCGTTCCTAATGTAGGAACTATGCATGCTATAACCTCATTTTTATCCAGCAATTTACGTAATTCTTTCTCTAAATCACTGATTGAGATAGAATTATCCTCTTCAGACCTAATTTTTATAAGGTTATCCGTTCCTATACCAAGCCAGTCCATCACGTTTAATATGGAATAATGGCTCACATCAGAGGCAAGTACCTTCACATCTTTTCTTAATCCTCTCTCTCTACCGTCTTTTGTAACCTTTTGTGCTCNNTATTAGTTCCAGTACCGCCAAAAGTAAAAAATCCGCAGGATTTCTTCTTGTCATATCCTATCAATGATGATATCATCGAGACCACTTCAATCTCCGCTTCACAGGCTTTTCCACCATATGCTTCTTCCATTATATTTGGGTTACATATGGCGGCGAGAGTTGCTCCGATTATAGAGGGAATCGTGCTCTGTGGAATAACGTTTGATACGGTCTCAGGATGACCATATATCGGTATACCTTTTAAAAATTGGACTATATATGGTATGACCTCCTTTAAACTCGATGAATCTTCAGGCATCTCTTGTCTCCATGCCCGTTCATAATCTATCTCTTCTCCTTTGCCCCACCAGATAGGAGAGCCGTATTGCATTCCTTCTAAACGATCTAAAGCATCTTCCATAGCAATTTCTAACAAATCTCGACGCGATTTAACTAATAAAGGATCAAGAAATCCTGATTGAAGTGTATTTAAAAGATCTTTATATGATTTATTCATCTCTCCCATATATATTAATCGGGTTATACATTATTTAAATCTTATGTGAGATTTATATAAAAATCGGGTTTATATCTATTAAAATAATATCTTATCTTTTTATTAATCTTTTTTTATTTATTTTTACTTTTTAATATATACTTAATCTTTTATTTTAAGAGAATAGATACGTAATAATAATTTTAGAAACAGATATGGAGTTACTATATTATACCGTTTTATACCATTTAAAACATAAATCATTTTAATTGAATAATTTTATATATAACTAAAAGATAAAAATAAATGATGAACAATATGAGCAATATGAATAACGAATATGCAGAGAGACCATGGAGAAAGATGCAGGAGATTGGTTGTATACCTGAAACGCTGATGCCTTATCCAGAAATCTCATATACGGAGTTTATTTTAGATAAAAACGTTAAAAAATACCCGAACGAACTTGCACTTGTACAATTCGATTATGAAATAACGTATAAAAAATTGAAAGAGCACGTAGATAAGTTTGCCACCGCCTTGGCAGGTTTAGGCATTAAGAAAGGGGACGTGGTAGCCACATCTCTTCCCACATCCATCCAGTTTATAATAGCAGATTTAGCCATACCCAGGCTTGGCGCGATTCATCTACCTACAAGCATGTTAGACGCAGAAGAAGGATTGGTTGATAAATTTGAGAGATCGAATTGTAAAGCAGTAGTATGTGTAAGAACGAATGTAAAGGATAGAGATATCGTTGATAAGGTTAAAAAAGCTGCCGGACAGACTAAAGTTGAGAATATTATCGTTACAGAGATAAGGGACTACTCTAAAAACCCACCTGAATGGACTGAAGATGGCGTTCTTAAATTTAATGATCTTATTAAAAACAATCAGCCAAATCCACCTAAAGTCAACATTGACCCCAAGAACGATATAGCAATGTTATTCTTTACAGGAGGAACTACTGGACGACCAAAAGGTGTTATGCTTACCCATTATAACTTAGTATCACGTACCCTTATGTCGCTCGGCTCTATCTTCCCCCAATCACTTCTAAACGCATTGACTGACGGATACTTCACACAGCTATTGATGTTACCGATATTCCATGTCTTTGGTCACGAGTTTTATGAATTCTTCATGGGCTATGGTTGTACTTTATTGATTTATACAGACCCGCGAGATACAAAGGAGTTTGTAAGGCTGGCAAAGGAGTATCATCCATTGTTTACTCCAGCAGCACCAACACATCTTATAAAATTGACACAAGAAGAGTCGTTGAGTTCTCTCGGAATACTCGCATTATCTGGAAGTATGCCTCTTGCGCCACAGGTACAGAAAGAGTTTGAGGAGAAGTCAGGAAGTGTATCATTCGATGCGTATGGTATGTCTGAAACCGGTGGTGCTACATGTACACCGACGGCTTTGGAGGTCATGGCACCGCTTCTCGGTGGATTTAGTATAGCATCTAAACTCTGGCCGTTAATAGATAAACTATTGACGACACCCGGGGTCACACCATTGATGAGGAGCGCATTGGGTTTGATTGGCCGTAGAAATTTCGGTATAATATGGAACAATGTAATAGCACTTGCGTCCTCGCTTATTCGTCCTGTTGGCGCGAAGGATAGAAAGACCGGTGGTGGAAGGGTAGGATATCCTTTCGTTGATGAGGTGATAAAGATAATAAATGATGATACAGGAGAGACGATACCCATTTCCAAAGTTGTATCTGAAAGACTGCGTGGAGAATTTTGTGTAAAAGGTCCGAATACGATGATCGGATATTGGCCTGAGCCAGGAACAGGGCTTGATAGCGAAGGATACGTACATAGTGGTGATATTGTAATGATCGATGATGATGGTGGAATTCGCGTAGTAGATAGGACCAAAGATATGGTCAATATCTCTGGATATAAGGTTTACAGTGTCGAACTCGATAATATGCTCTACGAGTACCCGGGTATCAGTGAGGCAGCAGTGGTGGGAGTACCAGATCCAGAAAGACCTGGTAGTGAAAGATTAAAAGTTTTCGTCTCTTTAAAACCTGAATATAAAGGAAAGATAACCGAGGGAGATCTAATCAACTATTTAAAAGAGAAAGTTCCTAAATATGCCGTTCCACGGTCAGTAGAGTTCAGAGACGAGCTTCCAAAGACGGATGCAGAGAAGATTTTCAAACGAAGATTGAGAGACGAAGAGATAAACAAGATGAAGAAAGAGGGATTACTAAAAGAGTAGATATTTATCTTATTTACTATTTTTCTTTATTATTTACTCTTTTTTTTGAATATTTTTGAATAATATTAAATTGTATCTTTGAACATTTGGTCTTATTATTGATGTATCATGTATCTTTAAAGATTTATTTATACCCTATCCTATCTTTAACATCGTTCATATGCTGTGAAAGACATAGATTTTGATCTAACATATAGCAAAATTGCAAAGAATTATATCAAGAACATCTTAATTATAATATATGAAGAATATTAAATATAAAGCAATCTTTGTACTGCTTGTTTTTTTAACAGCTTTATTCGGCACAGTCTTTTTTGCAGTGGGATCTAGTATCAATAAAGAGAATTCTCCATATTCTGCAAATAAAGATAGTATAGTCAAATGGATCTCGACCGATTGGCTTTTTGATCATTTAAACGATGCTAATCTGGTAATAATAGATACCCAGCCGACGATATGGGATTATACAAAACTGCATATTCCCGGAGCGATATACTTAAACGAGAACATATTTAGAATCCATAAAGGTTTGAGTCCGTCTTCTTATGCACCAACTGCAGCGATAGAACCAATATTTCGAGAGATGGGATTAAAAAATACGGATACGGTAGTGGTATACACCGGAAAAGGAGACCATTCTGGTAAGGGCGATGGTCTCGAGCAGACGCATGTTGCCTATTGTCTCGCTCGTTATGGAGTCAAAGAGGTATATATCCTCGATGGTGGATTTGAAAAATGGATCTCTGATGGTAAGCCTACAACTCAAGAGTACGCTAAAGCCCAGACATCTAATTTCAGAGCGAATGATAGATCGAAGGAGTACGTGATCTCAATGGACGAGTTGAAAAAGATAAAGGACAAACCTAATGTGGTTCTCATCGATGCCAGGCCTAAATCTGTTTACGAAGGACAAGGACCATGGAGTAAACCTGGTCATATACCTGGAGCGATAAATCTTCCTTGGACCAGACTGTACGATGAGAATAATCCACGATTACTAAAGACTTCAGGCGAGATAAAGACGATCTTGGATGAGAATGGGATCACTCCCGACAAAACGATTATATGTTCATGCGGCACGAGCAGAGAGGCAACGTCCGAGTTTATCCTGCTGAAATGGTATCTCGGTTATCCTAATGTTAAGATATACGAGGGCTCGTTCACCGAATGGACTGCATATCCTGAAAATCC
>DUJX01000080.1:6117-6285 GCA_013329575.1 Halobacteria archaeon
AGATGCTGGTAAAGACGGCCGATGGAAGAAATCTAATAGTTTCTACCGATTGAACACCTATAAGAGACGATGAAGGAACACAACATCCTCTCTGTTGAAGAGTTGTTGAAAGAGGCGATGGAGAACGGAGTTAAGATTACGGCATGTCAGATGACGATGGATATTATG
>DUJX01000074.1:0-177 GCA_013329575.1 Halobacteria archaeon
CCTCTAAACGCGATCTTAAGAGCTTTGTCTGCTCCTGAAAATGCTGCCTGTGCGACTCGTACGTTGGCTCTGGTCGATATAAACATCCCTATATAGCCCGCGAGAGCGGAACATGCAGCACCTATCAGAAAGCTTATTGCAATCCTACCTGAATCCGAGTAACCACCGCTAAACGCA
>DUJX01000074.1:185-2811 GCA_013329575.1 Halobacteria archaeon
ATTCTCTCTTAATATAGGCAGATGCCCCCTCTTGAATAGCGGAAGCGATCGAGTTCATCTTCTCGTCTCCGGTCTCCTGCCTAAGCGTGTAGATCATCAGAAATATCGCGACAACCAGACTAATCAGCCCAGCAATCGGTGCTAACAAAACTAAATCCATTTTTCTCACCCATTCCTTTGTTAGTATAGTTTTTTTATACGAACATAAGAAATAAGGATTAAGAGTATATTTAAATTTTTTTATATTAGTTTATAGATTATTTTAAAAAATAAATGATTATAAAAGAGACTATTTCGTCGATTTTAATCATCTTTTTAAAAATAAAGATATTGTTGTTTATTTTAGTATTCTTAATCTGAGAAAAAGTGCCCTACGTCTTTCTTATCCTCGTTTCATCCATCAACCAGTCACATACCATCGGCCAAAGCCTGGTATGGGCTTTTCTGCTTACCGATAGACCGACATGGGATGACGGAAAGATTATCTCTTCATATTTTCCAGAATAAATTTTTTCTAATGCAGTGCTCGATTGGTATGGGATAATATGATCGTATCGTGCGATGATATTCAATAAAGGGAGATCTATCCTGCTTAAATCTATTCTCTCTCCTCCTATCTCCACCCTCCCATCTATCAAGCTATGTTTTTGATATAAATCGATTAGCATCGACTCATAGACCGATCTAGGTATTGGTTGCGAGTCTATAAGCCATCTAATCCGTCTAAAAAAATCCCGTTGGTATTCATACTCGAAGGATTCCTCTATAAAATCGCTGCTCATCATAAACAACGGAAGATAGACGGATAGAAGATACATACCATAAGCATTTGTCAGTCCGCCAGGAACCGTTTCAGGGAAAAATTTGATATATTCCGGATCCACCATCTTGCAAAAAAATATCCTCGGATCAAACCACATAGAAAGATCGATCGGTGTTGCAAGTAGGATTAATTTTTTCACTTTTTCAGGATGTAAAAACGCGTAAATTAGAGAAATTACCCCGCCGAGACAATACCCGAGGATAGATACCTTTTTACCCTTGCATAGTATTTTATCGACTGCTGCATCTACATAATCTACATAATCAGATAATGATACGCCACTATCATGGAAATACTCCCATTCGATCTTATAAACTCCAAAATGGCCTTTACGATTTTTACAAAACTGTTGTATAACACTCACATCACCGTTTAGATCGAGTATATAAGACCTGTTCACGATAGACGGAACGATAAGAAGATCATCTGCTCCAGTATTATACTTAACCAGCCGAAATCCCGTCTCTTCATCGATATTTAGGCAGTCAAACGGTGTATTTCCAACAGAAAAAATAGGAGAAAAGAGACTTAATAGGTTGAAAAAATCGTTCTTTGCCCTGGCGATATCTACAAAAATAGCGGTATTATAGCTCATCTATACTTTTCTAGACCGCTCTTCCAACCAGTTTATTACTTTTGGCCAATACTCTTTATGGCTCGCCCTGCTCGTTGTTATACCGATATGCCCTTTAGCATACTCATAAACATCTTTATCCGTGCTTGATACGAGATTTAAGATTGCTTTTTGCGATTCGAGCGGCGCAATATGATCGTAGGTTGCTGCGATTACCAGTAAAGGAACATTTATCGTGGATAGGTCTATCTTAGTACCGTTACATACGAACTCGTTCTTTATTATCAGATTTTGCTGATACCATTCTTTTATGTACTGCCGATACGTCTCCCCGGGAATGGCAGGAGCATCGAATATCCATTTTTCCATTCTTAAAAAGTTCTCCAAGAACCGTTCTTCTTCTAACATCTCCAGCATACCATGATACTTACCAACAAGCAAGTTTATAGGATCGACTAAAAGGAATCCAACGTTTAAGAAATCACCCGGCGCGAGACGGAATGTATCTACAATCCGATCAACATCCAAGTTTTTTGCCCATATTGCCAGAGTATTATCCGTATCGAAATCTATCGGTGTGGCCTGTAACATTAAATTTCTTATTTTATTCTGATGCAATGCGGTATAAATNNCCCCAGTCTATCATATAGACTTCAAACCCAGCATCGAGGTATTTCTTAACCACGGATATGTCTGGACTCAAATCTAATACATACGGCCTGTTTATAAAGGCGTATGCGATCAATAAAGGTGTTCTATACCTTCGCTTTGTCGTTGGATGATAATGCAACAGCCTAAAGATACCGTTCTTGTCTACAACATCAAAAGAAGATTGCCACACATCTACATGTATGTCAGATAAATGGCTTAGTACATCAAAATAAGTAAAATCTTCACTCATCTTTGACCTCCCTCATTATTTATGCCTTCTCTTTCATAAGCTTTTTTTCCAGCTCATCGATCTTCTTTTTGAGGATATCTATCTCATCAATAGTAGGAACAAGACCGATCTGTTCTTCGATCGCTGCGACCCTTCTTTCTACCGAATTAAGAACTTTTTTGTTATCGTATATCCTTCGTTCTACCTCATCAACTTCTTTCCGTGGTGCAAAAGGAAGTACAGGGAACATATCCAGCAATCCATATATCGCTTCTCCCGCGTACCTTATGATATCGGTTAAAGTATCTCTCAATCGGTTCTGAACTTCTATAAACTCGTCAGACCTTAA
>DUJX01000027.1 GCA_013329575.1 Halobacteria archaeon
CCGACCCGCTCGCCACCTGCTGCGCCGACGACGATATCTGCTGCATGCCCGTGCTCATCTGAGAGACCGCGTCCGATCCCTCTTCGGCCGACCGGACCGTCTTCTCCATCCGGTCGATTATGTCCCCGACCATCTTGGTCATGTTCTTTAGAAAGACGTTGATATTCACGGCTATGGGTTTATACGCATCGGCTATCTTTCCCGGATCGATGCCCGCCGTCAGATCTCCTTCCGACATCCGTGTCAACGCCCGGCCGATCTCTTCGATCGCTTGCTTCAACTCTCGTTCCCGCACGAAATCGTCGGTTATATCAATCGAAGCAGCTATTCGTCCCTCCGAATATGGTATCTCATATGTCCGAAATATCTTTATGCTGCCGTCTTTCGCTCTTGCGGGGACAAGCCCAGAGGCAATCTTTCCTTCATTAGCCACGGAAATTATTTTGCTAAGTGCTTCAAGAGTTCCTTCTTTCATATACGGCTCTCCACTCTCACACACGTATGGTGCCTCTTCACCGCGTCTTCCTATAAAGTCATCCGGTTCGTAACCGAGCGTTCTGGTATACTCCTCGTTGGCATATACACACATGCCATCTTTGTCAAACGTGATTATACCAACAGGAATATTCTCCAAAAGCGTCTCGTTGAACTCGTTTGCACGCTTGACCTCTGTAATATCAGTAAGTACTGCAACAAGATTTACAATATCCCCTTCCCTGTTGTAGACAGGCCCGATTGAGATCAATACAGGTATTTTATTACCGTTCTTATCAGATATCATAATCTCTGCAGAACCGTACTTGCCTTCTTTAGCATCATCTAACAACTTACCGACAATAGGCAGGTATTCTGGCAGAAAAACATCTTTTGGACTTAAATCTTTTACTTCGTCCCCTTTAAACCCATAAAGCTCGTTGTGTTTTGCCGATGACATTATCGGCGTCCCATCAAAATCAACTACGACTAGAGGAACAGGTATATTCATAACAAGCGATTCCAGATATGCTTTTTGATCATCTAATTCTCGCTCTCTTTCATTTACCGCAGAGATCATTCTGTTTATGTTCTCTCCTATTGCTCGATAATCATCGGGCGTTTTGCCTAAATCTACCCTTGCAGTCAAATCACCTTCTTCGGCTCTGGATAGAGTATCCCTAAATAAAGATATAGCATTTTTTAACTCTTCTGCCATCTTTCGCTCATATGTCACATCCCTGATCGTAATCATCAACTTGTTGACAGCATCTTCAACGGATATCTCCGTAAGCGCCAAAGACCCAATCCGACGCTCTCCGTCTCTTCGTATGTATCCTATATCAACAGCATAAGTCCATTCGCCTTTGTTCAACAACTTATCTAACATTTCATCAAGAACTTTAAGGCTATTCTCTGTAAAAAATGGAAGTTCTCTCACGTTTTTATCTAGCAGTTCGTCTCTATGATATCCTGTTAAATTTTCTACACCGGTGTTTATATCTTTGACAGATCCGTCCAGATCTATAACCATCTGAAAATCAGGTATAGACTCGACCAACGCACGGGCATACCCTTCTGCATACTTTAGATCTTCTTCCTTCTTCTTCAACTCGCTTACATCGGTTAAGGTACATATTATATGGACACTATCCTCTCCTTCTTTCTTAATAGATGAAAAGTTGAGTATGACAGGCAATTTAGTTCCGTCACTTCTGATCATCTCTGTTTCACATGCAGAATATCCTTTATCTATACATCTTGCAATAGTATCTTTGATTTTTGGATTGTCTTCTTCCAAATAAAGTTTTTCTAAAGGTAATCCTATGGCATCATCTCGTGATCTCTTATGAATTTTCTCAAAAGCATTATTAACGTCTATTCTTACTCCATCCTTTGTCAATAACGCTGCTGGAACAGGTAAATTTCTAAACAAGGCTAATTCTTCCATATTTTATCACTTCAATATTCTATTTACATTCTACCAATAACTCATAAACTGATTAAGTGTTAAAAAATTTAACAGATAAAGTTATCCGGTCTTACTACATAAATCTTACTCTAAAAAATAGAAATAAAAATAATTATATATTCATATAAAAAAAATATTATTATAAAATTACTTATAAACCTGTTCCTGCACATCACATCCGAGCTTACCGATCGCGTCGGCTCTACACTGCCGGCAATGTCTCATCTGTTTGATAATATCATTTAACTCGGATTGTTTTTCTCTTATCTCATTAACCGTCGGTGGCCTTATATTTGAGAATTTATACTGGGGGATTAGAGGAATTACGTTCTGGATATACACGCCCAGATCTTTTACCTTCTTTGCTATATATATGATATGGTCGTCGTTTATCCCTGGTATATATACTGTATTTACTTTTACGATCATCTTAAGCCCGATCGCTTTTTTAATCCCTTCCAGTTGGTTTTCGATCAATATTTTAGCCCCTTCTTCACCTGTAAAAATCTTATCATGATATGTTACGAACGAGTATATCTCTGCGCCTATCTTTGGATCGACGGCATTAACAGTCACCGTAATGTTTCCAACATCCAGATCGTTTAACAGATCTGCTTTTTCAGGCAGTAACAGACCATTACTGCTTAAACATTTAAGTAAGTGTGGAAAGTTTTCTCTTATTAATTCAAGAGTCTCAAAAGTCTCTTCGTTGTAAAGCGGCTCTCCTGGGCCTGCAATTCCGATGACTTTTATATACGGAAATTTTTGTATAGCATCTCTGACGTATTCTACCGCCTCTTGTGGTGTTATCAATTTACTGCAAACACCCGGGCGGCTCTCGTTCACACAATCAAAATCTCTTAAACAATAATTACACTGAATGTTGCATTTTGGCGCGACGGGAAGATGCATTCTTCCGTATAAATGGCATGCCTTCTCATCATAACAAGGATGCTCTTTTATCCTTCGCATCTGTGATGTTAACAGTTCTGGATCTACGGACGGGAAAGTTTTATCATTTTTATCGTTCATAATTATCACTTTGTTGTACGTCTATAAAAAGTTATTAAAAAACGTTTGCCAAAATTATGATATTAAAAACTGAACATATCTGAGAGATATTTTGCATCAGGAAAGATCTCTATCGATTTTTTAATAGTCTTCTCAATATCGTTATCTACATCAATAGACTCTTTACCATGTCCAGGAAGAAGTTTATCTATCTTAATAGTCTTTAACCGTCTCAAAGAGTTAAAATATTCGCCTAAACTTCCAGAAACAAATATGGAAGATATAGTCCCATCGGCAAAGAGAGTATTCTCCGAGATTTATCTTATAAAGATCCTGGAATATCTTTTTATACAATAGATATCACGTAATCATCTATACTAATGCGTTATTTATAAATATAATTAAGATAATTTATGATACTTTGTTATACTTTCATAAAAAATTCATAAAAATATAATAATTGGACTTTATTTAGACTTTAATTTGGATAACTCTTCATCGCCTTTGATCTTCAATACAAATGTTCCATGGCAAGGTTTTGTATAAGGAAAGACCAAGTAATCCTCGTCTACAGCAATGGGTATATCAGATATACCGATCATATAAATATCGAATAACTTGTATCCCGGATCTACATAATAAACTTCTTTGAAATTTTTTTTGATAAACTCTTTTGCCTCTTTAAAAGAGCTATTTGCTAATAAAATCTCATGGTCCATCTTCTCGATACAGCTCATTCCATCAACCTATCTATCTTATTTTTTAGCGGAACCGGGTTATGAGTCGTGGCTGCAATAATTTTATCGCACTCAAAATCGACCGATTGTACTAACTCCTTAGTATTTTCACCAAATATTATCAAAAAAAGTTTTGTATTCATCAATTTGTTTACCGTGGCAGCATACGATATGTTTGCATCGTTATGCACAAATACAAATGTCAAGTCAAAAGATACTCGTTTCTCGGCTACATCTTCTATACATCTATCCAGATTTATACAATTATCAATATAATGCCCATCCGGATCAGCAACTTTTAGAAGATTTATTGCGGCATCCGTCCCAGCTATCATCACATCTATATCTTTATCTCTTAATTTTTTAGATAGGTACAATGCAACACTCGTCTGAACGGGTAATTTAGGACAGCCCAATAGCAATAACGCACTCGTATTGCCATCAAAGTATTCTTTCATCTATCTCTTCTGTATATTCTTCTCTTTTTTGTAGATAAAAGTTGCCATTAATCTAATCTCAAGCTCTTATCTATCAAAATTAAAAAAAGTATAAGAAAATAAAATGTTCTTTGCTTTAGATCGTTAATATACCCGCTCTTTTTGTGTTTTTTTCTCCTGGTCTCTCTCCATCTGTCTTTGAACGGATAGTAATGAACTTTTAAGCGAGTCTATAAGATCCCATCTCTTTTTATATATCTTTACTTCTGAATCTTCGCTCTTTTCTACGACCCTTTTAACTATGCCAGGCTCGCCCTGCCCGACATACAACTTATTTGGAGTTTTTACATAAGTGGAGATCTTGTAATAAGGTATGCCACCCTTATCCCGCTCTTTATTAATCACTATCCTGATCCAATGTACTCTTCTCGCAAATCTGGCAATCTTCCTTACCTCTGTCTCAATGATCCGCTCTGCAATAAACCTGTACTCTTCATCGATCTCACCTTGTATCTCTACCTCAACCATCGCCTCTTCTTTAAGCGTTCGTAGATATTTCATTATGTCTCTGACCGTGATAATACCTCTCAACATCCCATCTTTTACGATCGTTACGCCTCTAATATTGTATTTTTGCATTAAATCGGCCACGTCTGCAAGATTTGAATCTATCTCTGCTGTGATCACAGGAGAGCTCATAATCATAGCGACCGGTTGCGCCATTCGTGGTACCTTCTCGCCTTTTACCTCACCGATTGTAGTCTTCTTTTTAGGCTTGTATACTTTGGTTAAGATGTCTCCATCGGTAACAATACCAGTTAAACGGCCTTTTTTGTCAAATACAGGTAGTCTACCTATATTGTTCTCTCTCATGATGCTTCTCGCTTTGCCGATACTATCAGTCTCCTCGACATATAGTGGATCCCTTGT